>JBEEGR010000155.1:0-3019 GCA_041166985.1 Verrucomicrobiota bacterium
GGTTTATTTTCTCACACCCGATGTGGTCGGTGTGCATCTCACCGGTGCTTTGAGCGAAGGCGTCACGGCGACGGACCTCGCGCTCACCGTCACACAAATGCTGCGCAAAGCCAAGGTGGTTGGAAAATTCGTCGAGTTCTTCGGCCCCGGCGCAGCGGCTTTGCCAGTGGTGGATCGCGCGACGATTGCAAATATGGCGCCCGAATACGGCGCGACGATGGGCTTTTTCCCGATTGATGCCGAGTGCGTGAATTATCTCCGGGCCACTGGCCGCAGCGAAGAGCATTGCCGCGCGTACGAAAATTATTACAAAGCACAAAACCTCTGGGGCATTCCGCAGAAAGGTCAGATTGAATATTCGCAGGTCGTGGAACTGGATTTAACGACCGTCGTGCCGAGCGTCGCCGGGCCAAAACGTCCGCAGGATCGGATCGAATTACCGAATCTCAAAAACGAATTCAACACGGCCTTTGCCAGATCGATTGCCGAAAATGGTTTTGGCAAAACTGCGGAAGACCTGACCAAATCGTTCTTCGTTTCTGCTCGTGGTGGTGGCGTTGCGCCGGGCGGTGGCAGCCAGGAACCGGTTTCCATGCGCGTCTCTGAATCGCGCAATACGAATCCACAAACCGAATTGGAAATGGCGAACAACCGTCCGACGCCCAACACCATCGTGGCGCCGGCACTGAGTGAGGAAGGCGAAATTCGTCATGGCAGCGTGTTGATTGCGGCCATCACCAGTTGCACGAACACCAGCAATCCCTCCGTGATGCTCGCCGCCGGTTTGCTGGCGAAGAAAGCTGTTGAGCGCGGTCTCCAACCGAATCCGCTCGTCAAGGCATCACTGGCTCCCGGGTCGCGCGTCGTGAGTGATTACCTCGACAAGACCGGTCTTCAACCTTACCTCGACCAACTTGGATTTAATCTGGTTGGATACGGTTGCACCACGTGCATTGGAAATTCCGGTCCGTTGCCCGGCCCGATTGATGAAGCAATCAACAAACACGATCTTGTCGCCGCGTCGGTGCTTTCCGGCAATCGCAATTTTGAAGCGCGCGTGCATCAGAACATCAAAGCGAATTTTCTTATGTCGCCGCCGCTCGTCGTCGCCTTCGCGCTGGCGGGCCGCGTGAACATTGACCTGACCAAAGAGCCGATTGGGCGGGGCACGAACGGCGATGTTTATTTGAAAGACATCTGGCCGACGTTGCAGGAAGTTCGCGACCAGATGCAGGCCGCGCTCAAGCCGGAAGTGTTTCAAAAACTGTATCGCGACTTCGCCGAACAAAATCCCAAGTGGAATGAAATTCCCGCGAGCACCGGCAACGTTTACACTTGGGACGAAAAGAGCACTTACATTCAGGAGCCGCCGTTCTTCACGAACTTCAGCCTCAAGGCCGGGGAGATTGTTGAAATCAAAAACGCCCGTCCGCTCGGCATCTTTGGCGACAGCGTGACGACCGACCACATTTCGCCCGCTGGCAGCATCAAGAAAACATCGCCCGCTGGAAAATATCTGCTCGAACACAGTGTCATGTTTGAAGATTTCAACAGCTACGGTTCGCGTCGCGGCAATGATCGCGTGATGACGCGCGGCACCTTCGCCAATGTGCGCATCAAAAATCTGATGGCGCCCGGCACCGAAGGCAGCGTCACGAAATATCAGCCAACCAGCGAGGCGATGAGCATTTACGATGCGGCGATGAAATATGCCGAACACAAAACGCCGCTGGTTATTTTTGCCGGACAGGAATACGGCACCGGCAGTTCGCGCGATTGGGCGGCGAAAGGAACGGCGTTGCTCGGTGTGAAAGCGGTCATTGCGCAAAGTTTTGAACGCATTCATCGCTCGAATCTCGTCGGCATGGGCGTATTGCCGTTGCAGTTCAAGGACGAGACAACCGCGCAATCGCTCAAACTCGACGGCACCGAACTTTTTGACGTGCTCGGTCTGGATGCAAATCTGAAACCACAACAGGATTTGACGCTCCGAATCAAACGCGCCGCAGGACAACTGGAAGATGTGCCGGTTCGTTGCCGCATTGATACGCCGATTGAAATTGATTACTACCAGCACGGCGGAATTTTGCCTTTCGTGTTGCGGCAACTGGTGGCGAAGGTATAAACGCGAACACGCGTTCGCGATTTTTCATGCCTGATCACAAACGATTCACGCCGGGCAGCCGATCGGAATTCCGGTCGCGCGATGTGTTGCGCCTTTCCGCTCAAATCATTGAGGAGTCCAGTCGCGAGCATCCAGCCGACGCCATCATGCGCGAGACGTTCAAGCGTTTGCGCGTGCTCAATGCGGACGAGACGCGGCAGATCAGCGACGCGGTGTTCGCGTATTTTCGCTGGCGCGGCTGGTTGAACAATGAGCGCGGATTGCCGGCGGACATTGAACAGGCTTTGGAATTGTCGGAACGTTTTCAGGAAAATTCCGCAGCCTTTGCGATTGACGATCTGCGCGCGAAAGCTGTGCCGGACTGGGTCGCCAGCGAAGTTCCGGCGGAAGACAAATGGTTTAAAGCGTTGCAACGCGAGCCACGCCTCTGGCTGCGCGCGCGGCGAGGGCAGGGGATGGCGCTGGTCCAAAAACTCGAGGAAGGTCGCGCGGGTGATTTGCCGGACTCAGTCTTGTATTTGGGCGAGGAAGATTTGTTTCGCACACCGGAATTTCATGCGGGCGAATTTGAATTGCAGGACGTCAGCTCGCAAGCGGTCGGTTTCATTTGCGATCCGCAACCGGGCGAAACGTGGTGGGACGCGTGTTCTGGCGAAGGCGGCAAGCTGCTGCATCTTTCCGATCTGATGCAGAACAAAGGTTTGATCTGGGCGAGTGATCGCGCGGAATGGCGATTGCAGAAACTGAAACGCCGGACCGCTCGCGCCAAAGTTTTTAATTATCGCGCCGCACTGTGGGATGGCGGAAAAAAACTGCCTACGAAAACAAAATTCGATGGCGTGCTGGTAGATGCGCCGTGCAGCGGAGTGGGAACGTGGCAACGCAATCCGCACG
>JBEEGR010000156.1:0-5723 GCA_041166985.1 Verrucomicrobiota bacterium
CGATGGTCGCGTTTTTCGGAGGAATTTACGGCCTGATGGGGCTGGCATGGGGCTGGCGGTGGTTGCGAAACAGTTTTTTTCCGTTTGTGCTGTTCGCGTTTTGCATTCCGCTCGGCGGATTGATTGAAGCCATCACGTTCCGGTTGAGGGTTCTGGTATGCCAGATTGTGGAGATGATTTCGCATTTGATTCTAGCGATTGATATTAATCGCAATGGGACTGAATTGATGGATCCGACCGGCAATTACCATTACGAAGTCGCCGCCGCGTGCAGTGGAATGCGCAGTCTAGTGGCGACGCTCGCCATTGCGATGGTGTTTGCGCTGATGTCGTTTCAAACGTGGGGCAAACGCGCGGTGATGATTGCGTCGGCGGTGCCGCTCGCGGTTTTGGGAAATGTGATTCGCATGATGACCATCATCATCACTGCCGATGTATGGGGCCAGTCCGCGGGCAATTACGTCCATGAAGGCGGGCCGGGCGGAATTTTCAGCCTGCTGCCGTATGTGCCGGTGTTCGTTGGGCTGATTTTATTGGAACGCTGGCTGAACAAAGAAGAACCCAAACCGACGTTGCCGCTGGAGCCGCGAACCACATGACGAAACAAAAATGGATTTTTTTACTGGTAACGCTGGCGTTCATTGGCGGTGGCGCGGGGTTGCTGTCGCACTTGCGGGCCAACCAGAAACTTGGCGCACCGGGCGTCAAGACGGTTCCCGCGGCAGATTCGCAACGGCTACAGGTTGTCTTGCCGGAGCGCGTGCTGGATTACGATTCCGAACCGCTGCCGGAGCAACAGATCGTGCTCGATTATCTGCCGAAGGACACGAGTTTCGGCCAACGAATTTACAAGGCGGCGGATGCGTTCCAGATAATGGTAAACGTGGTGCTTATGGGAACGGATCGAACCAGCATTCACAAACCGGAATTTTGTCTGGGCGGTCAAGGCTGGATTGTGGACGGCGCCGCGTCTGCTGAAACGACGGTGCATATTGACCGTCCGGTGGCTTATGATTTGCCGGTGATGAAACTGATCGCGAACAAACAAATGGAAGTGGACGGCCAGCCGCGGCCCGCACGGGGAATCTATGTTTATTGGTTCGTGGCGAACAACGAATATACGGCCCGCCACACTCAGCGCATGTGGTGGATGGCCAAAGACATGATGCTGACCGGCGTGCTGCAGCGTTGGGCGTACGTCACTTATTTTGCTGTGTGCGCACCGGGCGAAGAAAATGCGACTTTTGAGCGGATGAAAAAAATGATTGCCGCTTCGGTGCCGGAATTTCAATTAACACCCGACTCCGGCTCCGTCGCAACGACGGCAGCAAAATGATTTTTTCCGCGAAACGCCGAAAGATTGCGTCGCTGATTTTAGTTTGTTACAAGTTTCTGGCCTGCTGAACCTGACCTGAACCATGCTGCGTCGTGATCGCCAAATGCGGATGCAACTCCATCAACTGATGGATGCGTGTCTTTTCGCGCTCAGTTTCTGGATTGCGTACGAACTGCGTGGGAGCGTCAGTGTGCAGTATCACTTCGGCCTGGCGCCCATTCATTCCTTCGGCGAGTTTTATCTTTGGCTTTCGGTCGTATTGATCCCCGCCGCGCCCCTCATTCTGGAAGCGCAGGGTTTTTATGCGCGTCCATTGTTGTGTTCGCGTCGGACGACGCTATGGCAGCTTTTCAAAGCCTGCGTTATCACAACGTTGGGACTGGTCCTGGTTTTGTTCTTCTTCAAACGCGATATCGCGCGCTGGATTGTGATTTGGTTTGGCGGCATCAGTTTTGTGCTGGTGTTCGTCAAAGAGGAACTGTTGCGGATTTATTTTAAAGGCAAACTGGCGTTAAAGAAAAACCGGCGGCGGTTTTTGCTGGTCGGCGCGAGTGAGGAACTGGCCGGGATGCGCGAGGAGTTGCAAAAACACACGCAGGACGGCATTGAAGTGCTGGCGGAATTCGCGCTCAACGAGACGTCGGTCGAAAGACTCATTGAAGTGTTGCACGACCAATCGGTCAACGGCGTCATCATCAGCGCCCGCCATTCTTATTTCGAACAGGTTGAGGCAGCGGTGCGTGCGTGCGAACTGGAAGGAGTGGAAGTGTGGCTGATGGCGGAATTTTTCAACACGCAGATTTCGCGGGCAACCTTCGATGATTTTTACGGAAAGCCGGTCATGGTTTTTCGCACCACGCCCGAATCTTCGTGGCAGGGACTGTTGAAACAGGCGATTGATTTGTTTGGCGCATTTTCGCTTTTGCTGATCTTCGCATTGCCGCTGGCAATCGTGGCGCTGGCAATCCGGTTGACCTCGCCCGGGCCGATTTTCTTCCGGCAACAACGCGCTGGACTCAATGGCCGGCCTTTTACGATGTACAAATTCCGTACCATGGACAGCGACGCGGAGCAACGGAAACAGGAACTCGCGGCGTTGAACGAGATGAGCGGGCCGGTTTTCAAAATGACGGCTGATCCACGTGTGACGCCCATTGGAAAATGGCTGCGGCGTTACAGCGTTGACGAATTTCCACAGCTTCTGAACGTTCTGCTTGGCGAAATGAGCCTGGTTGGACCGCGTCCGCTACCAGTGGATGAAGTGAAGCGCTTTGACGATCTGGCGCATCGGCGGCGACTGAGTGTGAAGCCAGGTTTGACCTGTCTCTGGCAGATCAGCGGCCGCAACAACGTGACCGATTTCAAGGACTGGGTGCGGCTCGATCTACAGTACATTGATAACTGGAGCATCTGGCTGGATTTGAAAATTCTCTGGCGAACGATTCCAGTAGTGCTTTTCGGAGTCGGCGCAAAATAAGGAGCGTTCGGTTGCGATTGGTTAAATCGTTTGAATCGGGAAAGCATTTCGCTACGCTGTGGCCCGGACGGTGAGAGCGACTCGAATGAAAACGATTTAACAATGAAACAAAAACAACCAACCTCAGTTGTCACCGGAGCTGCCGGATTTCTCGGATCCCACCTGACTGATTTGCTATTGGCACGAGGTCACAAAGTCATCGGCATAGATAATTTTGTCACCGGTGCCGTGGACAATATTTCGCATCTGGGCGGAAATAAAAATTTCAAATTCATCCAGCAGGACGTCACGGAATTTATTTTTCTCGATTCGCCCGTGGATTATGTCTGGCATTTTGCCTCGCCCGCCAGCCCGATTGATTATCTGCAAATCCCGATCCAGACCATGAAGGTCGGGTCGCTCGGCACTCACAAGGCGCTTGGCCTCGCCAAAAATAAAAATGCGCGCTTCCTCGTCGCCTCCACTTCCGAAATCTATGGCGATCCGCTCATCCATCCGCAGACCGAAGAATACTGGGGCAACGTCAACACCATCGGCCCGCGCGGTTGTTACGATGAGGCCAAGCGTTTCGCCGAAGCGTTGACGATGGCCTATCATCGCGAGCACAAAGTCGAAACCCGCATCGTCCGCATCTTCAATACATATGGCCCTCGCATGAGGCTGAACGATGGGCGGGTGGTTCCCGCATTTGTCAGCCAGGCTTTGAAAAACAAATCCCTCACCGTGTTTGGCAAGGGCCAGCAGACGCGCAGCTTTTGTTATGTGTCGGATTTGATCGAGGGTATTTATCGCCTGATGATGAGTGACTATGATTTGCCAGTGAACATTGGCAATCCGAGCGAAATGACGGTGTTGGAGTTCGCCCGGGAAATCATTCGCGCCACCGGCTCGCGCAGCAAAATCAGTTTCAAACCGTTGCCGCAGGACGATCCCAAACAGCGCAAGCCCGATATTACGAAAGCAAAAAAATATTTGAAGTGGGAACCGCGCGTTCAACTCGCCGAGGGATTGACAAAGACCATCGAATATTTTCGTAAGAAAGTTTAAGCGTCGTCAGGCGCGTGATTTTTTTGTCTTGGCTGTGTCCAACACTGCAAAGCCTGAAATTTTTTCTCTAAACACGCCGAAAAAAACTTTTTATATTTGACCATCACTCCGTTTTCCGTTAACCACCACGGGCTGCCTTTATGCCGACGAAACCAGTGCGGAGCGAGGCGCGATAACAACAGCCGATGCTGAAATCGAAATCATTTTTAGCGGTGGATTTTGGAGCGGGCAGCCTCAAGCTGGCCGAATTTGAAATCAATGAGGCCGGCGGCCTGCGTCTCAAGCAGTACGCAATTAAATCGCTCGGTCTGGAAGGCTCGCAGGAAACAACGCGGGAAGCGACCATTCTAAAGGCGCTTCAGGAACTCATTTCGGAAAAAGGAATAAAGTCCCGTGAACTCAACGTTTGCGCGCCCGGATTTCACGTTTTTTCCAAGTTCGTCAAGTTACCGCCGGTGGATGCCGGCAAAGTCACCCAGATTATTCAGTACGAAGCCCAGCAGAACGTGCCGTTTCCTTTGGCCGAAGTGGTTTGGGATTACCAGATCATGGGTTCGGCGCCGAGTGGTGAACTGGAAGTGCTGCTCGTGGCCATCAAAGCGGAAGTCGTCGAAGGGCTGTTCCGGGTCGCGGACGCCGCCAAGCTGAAGCTGCAGGTGGCGGATGTATCCCCGGCCGCATTGTGCAACGCGTTCCGCTATAATTATGGCGACCTCGAAGACTGCACGATGCTGCTCGATATCGGCGCCAAGACGAGCAATCTGCTGTTTTTTGAAAAAGGAAAAGTTTTCTCGCGCAGCATCAATCTCGGCGCCCACGCCATCACGCAGGATTTTGCGACGGAAGCCAAGCTGAAATTCGACGCGGCTGAAAAACTAAAAATCGAAGAAGGGTTCGTCAGTCTCGGCGGGGCATATGAGGAGCCGGAAAATCCCAATCAGGCCGCCATTTCCAAGATCGCGCGTCAGTTCATGACGCGGCTGCATATTCAGGTGAATCAGACGATGCAGTTTTATCGCGGTCAGCAGGGCGGCTCGGCTCCGCAACGGCTTTTCCTTTCGGGCGGCGCTTCCATCATGCCGTACACCGCGCAATTCTTCGCTGAAAAACTGAATGTGCCGGTCGAATATTTTAATCCGTTCCGCAACGTGCAGATTGACCCGGCGGTAAATCTCGAGGATATGACGCGCGTGGCGCATTCATTGGGCGAGGTTGTGGGTCTTGGCTTGCGCAATCTGGCGCATTGTCCGGTCGAGTTGAATTTGATGCCGGAAAGCACCCGCAAATGGCGGACGTTCAACGAGAAAAAACCTTATTTGATCGGCACGGTATTCAGTTTGGCCCTGGTGGTGGCGGTGATCGGATTGTTGTTTCAAAAACTGGCGGATGTGAAGCAAGCGGAGCTGGATCAAAACGTAAAAACCCCGCTGGAAAAAGCGCGTTCGCAAAAAGCGCGGTTCGATAAAGCGTACAGTCAACTAAGTAAGACGCGGCAGGAGTTGGATCAATTGACCACCTGGATGGGCAATCGTTATTATTGGGGCGATGTTTTGACGGAACTGCGGCGGGTATTGATTCGGACTGAAGAGGCGTCTCAGCAGAAACTGAAAATAGAAACAGGGATATGGATTGAACAGTTTTTGACTTCGGCTCCGCGCCCGGAAACCTCTCCTGATGGCTTGTCCCGGGGAATGGGAATGCCCGCCGAAGACGCGATACGCTTGAAATATGGCTTAGGCGGGGGGCCGGCTCAAACCAATCCGAACGGAATGCCAGCATATCTGAACGGAATGCCAGGGTATCCGGGCGGGACGCCGGTGGCAGGTCCTGGTGTTACTCCAGATACGGCTAACAATCCGAACG
>JBEEGR010000157.1:0-3774 GCA_041166985.1 Verrucomicrobiota bacterium
TTAATTCTCAGCGGTTGCTCAAAAAAGCCCGAGCCGCCCGCCGCCGGCGGTCCCACCAAAATTCGCGTGGGCTACATCGGTCTGACGTGTGAAGCGCCGATTTTCACTGCCGTCGAAAAAGGTTTCTTCAAGGAAGAAGGCCTCGATGTCTCACTCGTCAAATGCGAATGGGCGAATTACAAAGACGTTCTTGCGCTCGGTGGCTACGACATCACCCATCATCTCGTGATGTATTTTCTGAAACCGATTGAGCAGGGGCTGGACGTGAAGTTCACGGGCGGGATTCATCGCGGTTGCCTGCGCGTCCAGGCCAAAGCCAGCAGCGCCATTCGCACCATCGAAGATTTGCGCGGCAAACGCATCGGCGTGCCCGGCATGGGAACGCCGCCGTTTATTTTTGCGAACCGGGTCTTGGGCGCGCACGGGATTGATCCGCGCACGGAAGTTCATTGGATTGTGTTTCCGGCGGGCGAACTCGGCCTCGCGCTCGACAAAGGCGAAGTGGACGCGGTCGCCGATTCCGAGCCGATCGGCAGCATGTTGCTCGCTCAGGGCAAAGTCCGGAACGTGGCTGACCAGGCTGCGGACGCGCCATACAAAGATGAATACTGCTGCGCTGTGATCGTGAATGGAAAATATCTTGCCGCGAATCCCAAAGCCTCCGCGGCTGCCACCCGGGCCTTGTTGAAAGCCGCCAAATGGGTCGAAGCCAATCCCGCCGCTGCCGCTCAATTATCCGTGGAGAAAAAATATCTCGCCTCGACGGTTGAACAAAACGCCGTGGCCATTTCACATCTGCGTTATGTGCCGAGCGTTTCCGGCGCGGAGATGGCCGTGAAACTGGCCGCTGCTGAAATGAAAACGGCTGGCATGCTTAGTCCCTCGACGGATGTGGAGGGTTTGGCCAAGCGCGCGTTTGTACATCTCGAAGGCGTTTCCGATGAATGGCTGAATGCGTTGCCGGTCGAGAAAGTCGCGGGCGGGCAGGTGCCCCGGACCTGGATCATGCGTCAATACGCAAAAAATAATTTGTCGGATCCGTTCTGTTCGGCTTGTCTCACCGTGCCTGCAACGCGATGAATTCTGCGATTCAAGATACAAAGGCCTCCGCCGAAACATCCGTTATTCTGAAACAGGAAAATCCCCGAGCGCTGGACCCTGCCAGACTGTCACCTGTTAAAATTTGCCTGGGAACATTGCTGGCTGTGCCGGCAGCGTCCGTCGTTGCCTTTGCCATACACTGGTTCGTTTCCAAAAATCAGCCGGAAGTTGAAACCCGTTCCTATTCCGCCTTTCTGGAAATCATTTTTGCGTTGGCGATTCTGGCCACGGTCATCCAACCATTCTGGCTGCGTTTTCGGCATTGGCTGCGGCACATGTGCCCAATTATTGCGGCGGTGATTGGTCTGTTGACCCTATGGGAAATTATCACGTCAGGCCTGCGCTGGCTGCCGATGCCGTATTTTCCAAGTCCCGCCGGCGTGTTGCAAAGTTTGGTGAACGACCGCGCGCTGTTGTTCGACAGCACGTGGCATTCGCTGCTTCTCTTGCTTTCGGGGTATGTGCTGGGCGTGGCGCTGGCCTTGATTACCGGCATCTGCATCGGTTGGTTTTCATTCGCGCGTTATTGGGGGATGCCCGTGCTGAAAGTTGTCGGGCCTATTCCCGCAACGGCTTGGGTTCCATTGGCAATGGTCATTTCGCCATCCTCAATGTTTTCCGCCGTCGGCCTGATTGCGCTCGCCGTCTGGTTTCCGGTGACGATGCTCACCGCGTCCGGCATCTCGAACACGCGCGCTTCTTATCTCGACGTTGCCCGCACGCTGGGCGCGGGACCGGCGTATCTGATTTTTCGAGTGGCGATTCCAGCGGCGATGCCGAATATTTTTATCGGCTTGTTCATGGGACTGGGCGCGGCGTTTTTGACACTCGTTGTCGCTGAAACCGTGGGCGTGAAGTCCGGCCTCGGTTGGTACGTCAGTTGGGCGCAAGGCTGGGCGGAGTACGGAAAAGTTTATGCCGCGCTCGTCATCATGGCCGCGTTTTTTTCGACCATCATGACATTGCTGTTCAAAATGCGTGATCGCGTGTTGGTCTGGCAAAAAGGAGTTATCAAATGGTAGCCGCCAACGCTCTTAACGAAGGCGATTCGTTGCGCATCGCAAATGTCGCCAAAGATTTTCCGGCGGCGGATAACGCCAGCGTCCGCGTCACCGCGCTGGAATCCATATCGTTGACCGTCGCGGCTGGTGAACTGGTTTCCATCGTCGGCCCCAGCGGTTGCGGTAAATCCACTTTGCTCCGGCTCGCTGCGGGACTCGACTCGCCGAACTCGGGCGAATTGTTTATCGGCAACGAACCGATTACCGAGCCGAGCGCCGAACGAGGTTTGGTTTTTCACGAACCAAATCTTTTTCCCTGGCTGACCGTTCGCAAAAATATTCAAGCCGGTCTCGTCGCTCGCGGGTTGTTGTCGGAGAACCGCGATGAAGTGGACGAGTTCATGCGGCTGGTTGGCCTGGAAAAATTCGCCAATTCCTATCCGCACCATCTTTCCGGCGGCATGGCTCAACGCGTGGCTTTGGCGCGGGCGCTGATCAATCATCCGAAAGTTCTTCTGCTCGACGAACCGCTCGGCGCGCTCGATGCCTTCACGCGAATGCGTATGCAGGATGAAGTGTTGCGCCTTTGGCAGTCCCGCCGCACCACGATTCTGCTCGTCACGCATGACATTGATGAAGCCATCTACATGAGCGACCGGATTATCATCATGACTCCACATCCGGGCCGGATCGAACGCGTCATTACCGTTCCGCTTGAACGTGCGCGCCAGCGCAACAGCCCGGAATTTTTCCGTTTGCGCAGCGAGATTCTGGAACTGCTTCACTTCGCGGGGAAAAATAATTCGCCCGGCTCGGTACGGGAAATGGATGTGGCTGCGGCGAGATAGAAAGATTGTTTGAGACGGGGAGTGCGCCCGCCTCGGGCGGTCCCTTTTAATCCAATCCCAAAACTTTTCGTCCGTGTTCGGTGATCATTGAATGATGCCACGGCGGATCCCAGACAATTTCCACGACTGCTTCCTCTACACCGGGCAGCGCGAGAATTTTTTGCTGGGCATCGCCCGCGATCACACCGCCCATGCCGCAACCGGGCGCGGTCAAAGTCATTTTTACCGACACTGTGTTATTGCCGTCCGGCAATTTGGCAATGTGCATGTCATAAACAAGTCCGAGATCAACGATGTTCACCGGAATTTCAGGATCGAAACAGGTTTTAAGCACGGTCCAGACCTGTTCATCGTTGAGGTCGCCTGCGATGACCGCCTGTTCCGCAGCAAGGGGATCGGCTTCCAGTCCCAGCGCATCGGCATCTTTCGGAGCGATGCGATACAATCCGCCCGGCGCATGAACCGTGTAACTGCCGCCCAGCGTTTGTGTGATGTCCACCGGCGTGCCGGCGGGCAAAATAATCGGCGTGCCCGCGGGGATCTGCACCGCTTCGCAATCGCGCTTGAGTTCGACGGACGTGACGTTTTGCATGGCACTCAACTTAGCTGATGGACTGTTCGATGCCAAAGTTTTTAACCGCCGGTTTCGTGGAATCCCTTCAAATCGTTTCATCCTACGTTCCACTTTGGGCTTTGAACTTTGGACTCTGGACTCTAGTTTTCCGCCCGTGAGCGAAAATTTTCCGAGCCTAACTGTCATCATTCCCACGCGGCCCGACTTGGCCGACATCATGGCGCTCAATGCCGCGCGAAAGCTCGATTAT
>JBEEGR010000158.1:0-10406 GCA_041166985.1 Verrucomicrobiota bacterium
ACGGGAATGTTTGTGAACGTCACAATTTCATCATCACTGAAACCCGACCGTTGAATAAATTCCAGCCGCACTTTCCACGGCTCATCCGGCCACAAACCCGGCTGAAAAAAATATCCATCACGCCCGCTATTTAACGAGTTGTTTGGAAAAATACCATTTGCGGGGTAACCGTAAATCAAACCGCGAGACCAATTGCCTGCCGCATCGGTCGTCTGCACCGGCCAAGCCTCCCAGTTGGTCGTGGACTGGCCGTTTTGCCGGAAATCAAAATCGAGACGGACGCATTGATTCGCCGGGTCGCCGACCGGACCGTTGGTTATGCCCTGATAGTGAGGTGCCGGCGCACCGACGACCAGTTTGGTGAGAGTCACCTCCAGATTACCGTCGGATTCCGTGTCCGGCAGCGGCTTCGGGGTCCACTGCGCCATCGTCCTAGGCACAGGATTGGTCAGCACGAACTGTCCCTTGACCGCAAGGCCACGATACGGCCTGACGCGCAGAATCGTTTCCTTGTCCCAGCGCGGAAACGCACTCAACACGAAGCTCTGAAGTGACACGCCGGATTTTACAAATGACCCTTGCCTTCGCTCAATGTTGACACATCCCGTGTTCGCCCGGTCAGAAACCAGCAACTCGTAGATCGGCTGGTTGCCGGGTTCTTCTTCAATCCAGACAACGGTCGTATCCGGGGCGGTGTAAATCCAGTTGGCAGTGCTGAGGTTTTCATAACCCGGCGCGACGTGATGATTGCCATAAGTTGTACCGAGCAACGTCAGCTTCATGCCGTTGGTCAACGTGATGACTTGTGGGCGGCCCGGCTCAGAAAGCTGGTTGGCGGCATCCGCAATGCCATCGGCCAAAAATAAAACAATGCTCCATAACAGGATTTTTGTTTTCATAATTTTCCGTCCGAAGTATTGCAGCAAATATCCCTTCCTGCCCGCATTACTTGGCTACAATTTCTTTCCCGTCAATTTTTCATACGCCTCTAAATACTTCGCGCTGGTTTTGGCGATAACGTCGCCCGGGAGTTTCGGCCCCGGCGGAGTTTTGTCCCAGTCGAGCGTTTCGAGATAGTCGCGCACAAATTGTTTGTCGAAACTCGGCTGGCCTTTGCCCGGCGTGTATTGATCCGCCGGCCAGAAGCGCGAAGAGTCGGACGTCAGCACTTCATCAATCAAAATCAGCTTTCCATCGCTCAGGCCAAATTCAAATTTCGTGTCGGCAATGATGATGCCACGCTGTCGCGCGTAATCGCGTCCGGCTTGGTAAATCTTCAAACTCAGGTCGCGCGCCTGTGTGGCCAGATCGCTGCCGACAATTTCGCAGGCTTGTTCAAAAGAAATATTTTCGTCGTGCCCCTCCTCCGCTTTCGTGGATGGCGTGAACAGCGGTTCCGGCAATTCCGCTGATTCGGTCAAACCCGCCGGGAGCTGGATGCCGCAGACGGTCTGCGACTTTTTGTATTCCTTGAGACCCGAACCTGACAAATAACCACGCACGATACACTCGATGGCCAGTGGTTTGGCTTTCTTCACAATCATCGAGCGGCGCGCCAGCTTGTCGGCGAACGGCTGAAGATTCGGCGGCAAGGGATCATTCGCCTTCGCGAGCAGATGATTCGGCACGAGCGACGAAAATTTCTCGAACCAGAAATGTGAAATCTGCGTGAGCACTTCGCCTTTGCGCGGAATGCCGTTGGGCATGATGACATCGAAAGCCGAGATGCGGTCGCTCGCCACCAGCAACAGCCGGTCGCCAAGGTCAAAAATTTCCCGCACCTTGCCGCTTTTGACTTTTTTGATTCCCGGCAAATCCAATCGGAGCACAGTTTCGTTTTGCATGGCGGCAATATAAATAAGTCGAAGGCCGAGAGTCGAGTGTCGAGCGATAATTGCGCAGCAAAACTTGGCGCTCATCTTCCATCTTCCATCTTCCATCTTCCTTTGTTACGTTGCGCCTGCGTGAATTTTCTTGTCACTGGTGGCGCAGGCTTCATCGGCTCGCATGTGTGCGAGCGGTTGCTGCATTCCGGCCACCAGGTCTGGGCGTTCGATGACCTGAATCCTTTTTACGATCCTAAAATCAAACAGGGAAACATCCGTGAAATCCAGTCGCTCGCCAAACCGTTTGAATTTTTTCACGGCGACCTGACCGACCGCGCCGCGCTCGATGAATTGTTCGGCAGCGTGAAGTTTGACCAGGTCATTCACCTTGCCGCGCGCGCGGGCGTGCGGCCCAGCCTGGAAGAGCCAGCGCTTTACCAACGCGTGAATGTCGAAGGCACCGTCAATGTTCTCGAAGCCGCGCGAAAAACAGGCGTCAAAAAAATCACCATCGCCAGCTCCTCGTCGGTTTACGGCGTGAATTCCAAAGTCCCCTTTGCCGAAAGCGATCCGATTTTCAACGCGATTTCGCCTTACGCCGCCAGTAAACTTGCGTGCGAAGCGCTCGGCCACGTTTATCATCACGTTTATGGCATGGATGTCGCGATGCTGCGTTTCTTCACGGTGTACGGCCCGCGGCAGCGACCGGATCTTGCGATTCATAAATTCGCCACACTCATCAACGCTGGAAAACCGATTCCTGTTTTCGGCGATGGCTCAACGGCGCGTGATTACACTTACATTACCGACATCCTTGAAGGCATCCTCGCCTGCACGCAAAAAGAATTTGGTTTTGAAATTTTCAATCTCGGCGAATCGCAAACCGTCACGTTAAGCCGTCTCATTGAACTGCTCGAAAGCGCGCTCGGCAAAAAAGCCATTCAGAATCGCCAACCCGCCCAACCCGGCGATGTCCCGATTACGTTTGCCGATGTTACCAAGGCCCGCGCCCAACTGGGTTACAATCCCCGTATAAAAATCGAGCAGGGCATCACACTTTTTATTGACTGGTTCAGGCAGAACCAGTCCTAATAAGCCATGGCCGATCCGCTCCGTTATCATCGCCCGCCCTTCGAAGATGCGCTGGACGCCTGGAAGACGCTGCTCAAGGAACGCCGCTTCTCCACCGACATCCTTTGGATTCTCGACGAGAACCTTTGCTTCGAAAAAGATCTTAACTCTGCTGGCGGCATTAAGCTCGGTTTTCAAATTCAATTCACCGCCGATTCGGTTGATTCCACCAAGGTCATTTATCATCACTTTGCGGAAACGGACGCGCGGCTCGTGTTTTACCGATTGGGCGCAAATGCCGGACGCTCCGTCTGCATGTTGCTGTGCGATGAATGGTTTGAAGGCAAAAAGGAAAATGACGGATACATTCGCCGCGATAACTGGCGCATCTCTTTTTATCCCGGCGCGCCGGAGGAAATTGAAGAAGTGACCGACCCGAACCGCTGGATTGAGCGGGTGGTTCGCGGACGTCCGCTTTCCGCAGTGGATTTCTGCATGACCATGGCCGCATTGCAGGAGCTTAAAGCCCATGGCCGCGTGCTCATGCCGGACGAACGTTTCGGCCTGCAGATTCTCCGTTCGATGGAACAAAAGCGGATTTAAGTGGAACGCCGGGCACCTGCTCGGCCGGTTTTGCCGGGGTTCGCCTCAACGCTCGACAGCATTGCTTTCCGCCCGTAACTTCCAGTCCTTGCACAACCGGACTGAATGAGCAAAACCGAAAAACTCCTCCGCGAAATCATCGCGTTGCCCAGCGTGAATCCGGCTTTCATTCCCGCAAACCATCCGCATGCCGGCGAACAACGCGTGGCCGATTTCCTCGCGGTAACCGCCGCCCGCGCGGGTCTGGAAGTCGAATTTCAAAAAGTGCTGCCCGGTCGCTCCAATCTCATTGCGCACCTTCGCCCGCGAAATAAAATCCGGCAAACCATCCTTGTCGCTCCGCACCTCGACACAGTGCCCGCCGCCAGCGACAGCCAGTTTCAGCCGAAGAAAAAAGGTGATCGCCTGTTTGGTCGCGGCGCGTGCGACACAAAAGGCTCCGTTGCCGCCATGCTCACCGCCCTGTGCGAACTGGCCCAGTCCAAAACTCGTCCGATTGAAACGGAAATTATTTTCGCGGGACTGGTGGATGAAGAAAACGCCCAGGCCGGTTCACGCACTTTCGCCGACATCGGCTTGAAAGCGGATCTAGCCATTGTCGGCGAACCGACACAGTTGAAAATTGTCACCGCGCACAAAGGCAATCTCTGGCTGCAACTCGAAACGCAGGGCCGCTCCGCGCACGGTGCGCGGCCTGAACTTGGCAGCAACGCCATTCACGCGATGGCGCGCATCGTGGATGCGCTCGAAACCGATTACGCCGCTGAGTTGCGCCAGCGACGCCATCCACTGCTCGGCTCGGCCACCGTGAATGTCGGCGTAATTTGTGGCGGCACGCAGCCGAACATCGTGCCCAATCGTTGCGCCATCACCCTTGATCGCCGCACGTTGCCGGGCGAAACGGAGATCACCGTGAAACGGGAAATTGCCGTGTTCCTCGCCAAACGAAAGCTGCGCGCCACTTTCAGCAACGCGCGACTCGCGCCTTGCTTGCCATTGGAAACCGATTCGCGCTTGCCGCTCGTGCAACAATTCCTTCGCAGCGCCGGCCAACGCCAGCCGGTCGGGGTGCATTATTTTTGCGATGCCGCAGTGCTGGCGGAAGGCGGCATACCCAGCGTCGTGTTTGGTCCGGGCGACATCGCGCAGGCACACACGTCGGACGAATGGATTTCCCTTCGCTCGCTTGAACGGGCGAAGGACATTCTGGTCAACTATTTCAAATCGCTGCCATAACCGGCGCACACTTTCATGACCGATTCCAAAAAACATTCGCACGCGGCATTTTTTCGTCAAAGCGGCTGGTTGATGATTGCCAGCATTGGCGGTGGAATGTTTTCGTGGGGCGTTCATTTTCTTTCCAAAGGAATTCCTGAATCGCAATACAGCATCTTCGGCACAATGCTGATGGTGGTTTCCTGCCTGCCGACGATGCCGCTTCAAATGGTGTTCGCCCAACAATCGGCGCACGCGCTGGCGACAGGCCGTGAACGGCAATTTGCGGGGATGATCCGGCAAACGTGGCTGTGGACTTTTATTTTGTGGTTGTTGTTGGCGCTGCTGGCGTTTGTATTTCAGAAAAATATTGTCCATGCCTGGCAGCTTTCAAACGCCAATATTCTGTGGGTGACGCTTTCAATTTTGTTGGTGTCGCTTTGGGTTCCGTTGTTCTCGGGCGTCATGCAGGGCAAGCAGGATTTTTTCTGGCTCGGCTGGGTATCCATTATCGGCGGCATAGGACGGCTGGCCATAGCGGCGCTGGCGGTGCTCGTCTTTCATGGCGGCGCAACCGGCATGGTGATAGGCGCGCTGGTTGGTCTGGGGATTTCCGCCGGGTTCTCGATCTGGCAGACTCGTGACTTATGGTCGCTGCCGTCAGAGCCGTTCGATCGCGGACATTTGCTGCGTCAGGTCATTCCGTTGATGCTCGGTTTCGGCGCCTGCCAGTTTTTGTTCACATCGGATACAATGTTTGCGAAGGCGCATTTTACCGGCGATGAAATGGCGCCTTACGTTGCGGCCGGAACTTTGTCCCGCGCCCTGTTGTGGCTGGTGATGCCGCTGGCCGCCGTGATGTTCCCGAAGCTCGTTCACAGCAGCGCGAAATCGGAGAAGACGAATATTTTTGGAATGGTAATCCTGGGCACAGCAGTCCTGTCCATTTGTGGCGGCCTCGGCCTGTGGCTGGTTGGACCGCTTGTGGTCAGAATGGTTTTCAAGAGCAGTTATGTGACCGCGACGACGGCACTGATTCCGTGGTATGCCAGCGCGATTGTGCCGCTCGCCTTGGCGAATGTTATCGCCAATGACCTGCTGGCTCGCTCGCGTTTTCGGGTGGTGCCATTCCTGGTGCTGATCGCCGTTGGTTACGGATTCACGCTGCCTTACATGCTGAACCATTATCCGGGAAAGCTCGAAGTGGTTTTGCAGACGCTCACGGTTTTTAACTTATTGCTGCTCGCGGTCTGCTCATGGTTTCGCTGGGGGGTAAAAGCCGAAGCCCAGAGCTCAATATCTAAAGTCCAAAGTTAAATCCGAATTCCAACTTGAAATTCAAATTGGGCCGAACCGCGGCTGTGTCGTCCTCGACCAGCCGCAGCGCATGGCGAATCAGAAGAATGTCGAATTTCCCCAACGCTCGTTCCACGGCGACGCGGCTGCGGCTGGTCTGCGACACAGCCGCGCTCCTTTTTCAATTCATCACACGCGTTCGGGTTTCAGCTACCGCGCTCGCGGTGGAGTTGAACTCCATTCATTCAACGACTTCTCGTCAGCAGAAGGCGTTGCACCCAGATGCAGCAATTCCATCGCTTCGCCAATCAGATAAAGCGAACCGGCAATAACCACGAACGAATCATCAGCAGTTTTCTTCAGGGCTTCGGACAAGGAACTGCACACTTCGATAGACACGCGCGGATTGGCCTCGCGAAACACTGGAACAAGTTTGGCCGGATCTTCGGTGCGTTCGCTGTGAATCGGCGTGAGCACGATTCGGTTCGCCAACGGAGCGAGCGCCTGACACATGCTGCGCGAATCTTTGTCGCGAAAAACTCCAAAGATCAACGTCGGTCGGTGGTCAGAAAATTCTGCCTGCAACGCGGCGCGCAAAGCTTCAGCGCCAGCGGCATTATGCGCGCCATCCAACAAAATGGTTTGGCCGGAAGTTAATTGAACGCGCTGCATTCTGCCGGGCCAGGAAACCGCAGCGAGGCCATCACGCAGGGCTGTGTCCGTCACGGGAATTTTGGCGACGAGAACTCGGGCGGTGGCAATTGCCAGCGCGGCGTTCAATTGCTGATGGTAGCCGTGCAGCGGAAGTTTAATCGCATTCAGAGGTGAAACGAGGATTTGAGATTCATTTACAACCGTGAACGGCGCGTTTTTTCCCCGCGCAACGGCTTCAATGATTTCCAACCCTTCGTTTGATTTTGCGGCGGTGACAATCGGCACATTCGGTTTAATGATGCCCGCTTTTTCAGCCGCGATTTTTTTAATCGTGTCACCCAACCATTCCGAATGATCAATGCCAATGTTGGTGATGACGCTGGCCAGTGGCGTCACGATGTTGGTCGCGTCGAGGCGTCCGCCAAGACCGGTTTCCCAAATAACCAAATCGCATTGCTGCTCGGCAAAGTAACGCAGCGCCATGACCGTGATGAATTCAAAAAAAGTAGGACAGGCGTCTCGCCTGTCCAGGGCAGGCGAGATGCCTGCCCTACTCTGCTCACGCAATTCTGCAACTATCTGCACCACGTCCGTCTCGCTGATCCACTCACGATTAACCTGAATGCGTTCGCGAAAGGAAATAAGATGCGGCGAGGTAAACAATCCAACGCGCAAACCGGTCGTGCGATAAATGCTTTCCAGCATCGCGCACGTCGAGCCTTTGCCATTGGTGCCCGCAACGTGGATGAAGCGAAGTTTGTTCTGCGGATTGCCGGCGAGTTCGGCGAGTCTAAGCGTGTTTTCCAGCCCGAAATTCGCGCCGAACAATTGAAGGCTGTAAAGAAACTGAATGGCTTCGGAATAAGTCACGTACCAACAGCGTGGCAAATGTCAAAAAGCTTTGCCATATTCTTCTCGACACAAATTTTTACGGAAGCATTAAAGAACGAACTCCGGCATATTCGCCATCGCTTCAGCTTTTTGTCGGCGCTCCTCATCAGTGCGTGGATACAGCCGGTGAACTTCTTCGTTAAGCTGAAAATATTTGCCCATTGTCATTTCGGGCTTTGCGTGCGCGGCAAACCACGCGGCACGTTTTTGTTCAATTTCTGTCGGTGGTATTAATTCAAGTTTCATAATTTTCACAACGGCTTGTGATGCAACTGCGCGTGGGCGGCGGCGATGAATGCCTTGAACAACGGATGCGGCTGATGCGGTTTGCTTTGAAACTCAGGATGAAACTGGCTCGCGATGAAGAACGGATGTTTCGGAATTTCGATGATCTCCACGAGCTTGCCGTCGGGTGTGAAACCCGCAAACGCGAACCCAGCTTTTTCAAATTTCTCGCGGTAGACGTTGTTGAATTCGTAACGATGACGATGGCGCTCTTTCACAACAAACGAACCGTAGATGTGTTGCACCTTGCTGCCCATCACGAGTTGACACGGCTGCGCGCCGAGGCGCATGGTGCCGCCTTTCTTGGTGACCTTGGTTTGTTCATCGAGCATCGCGATAACGGGATGCGGCGTGTTCGGGTCAAATTCGGTGGAGTGCGCTTTGTTCAGCTTTAAAACATTTCTTGCGAACTCGATGGTGGCGATCTGCATGCCGAGGCAGAGGCCGAGATACGGAATATTGTTTTCGCGGGCGTATTGCGCGGCGAGAATTTTCCCTTCAATGCCGCGTTCGCCGAAACCGCCGGGAACCAGAATGCCGCCGAGGCCTTTCAAATATTTTTCCGCGCCGTCACGCTCAATTTCTTCCGCGTCGAGTTTCTGCAGTTCCACGCCGCAATCATTCGCGATCCCGCCGTGAATGATCGCTTCGTAAACCGATTTGTAGGCGTCCTGGAGTTCGATGTATTTGCCGACGACACCGATGCGGACGCGGTGCTGCGGCGCGATGAGTTTGCGGATGATTTCCTGCCAATGCGCCATGTTGGCGGTGGGCGTATCGAGGTGCAGCAGGCGGCAAACAATGTCGTCCATGCGTTCGCGTTGAAGCATGAGCGGCACCTCGTAGATGCTGTGGTCAACGTCCTTTTCCTCGATGACCGCCTCGTAAGGCACGCTGCAGAACAGGGAAATTTTCTGGCGCAATTCCTTATCAAGCGGAAATTCGCAACGGCAAACGAGAATGTGCGGGGCAATGCCGATTTCACGCAACTTGGCCACGGACTGCTGGGTGGGTTTGGTTTTTAATTCGCCGGCAGCCTTGATAAATGGGACGTAGGTGACGTGCAGAAAAACCACGTTGCCGGGACCGACTTCGAGCGCAAACTCGCGGATCGCTTCCAGAAACGGCAACCCTTCAATGTCGCCGGTCGTGCCGCCAATCTCCGTGATGATGACATCCACTTTGCTGCGTTCGGCGAGCAGATGAATGCGGTTTTTGATTTCGTCGGTGACATGCGGAATCACCTGCACGGTTTTACCAAGATATTTTCCTTCCCGCTCGTTATTGAGCACGGTCTGATACGCCTGGCCGCTGGTGAGATTGTTGAGGCGCGTCAGTTTAACGTTGGTGAAGCGTTCGTAATGGCCGAGGTCGAGATCGGTCTCCGCGCCGTCGTCGAGCACATAGACTTCGCCGTGCTGATACGGGCTCATCGTGCCGGGGTCCACGTTGAGGTAGGGATCAAATTTTTGAAGCGCGACTTTGAGGCCGCGATTTTCGAGCAACGTGCCGAGCGCGGCCGCCGTCAGGCCTTTGCCGAGCGAACTCACCACCCCGCCGGTTACAAAAATATATTTCATTTTAAATTCTTTTTAACCACGGATGAACACGGATAAAAAACCAAGAGTTTTACGCGAATTTCGCCAATTAACACGAATTGAATTCAATTGGTGAAAATTCGCGCAATTCGCGTCAAAGCTTTTTCAGTATCTGTTCCACTCTTGCCACATCTTCCGGCATATCCACGCCGATGCTGTCGTAATTGACCTTCTCGACGGCGATTTGGATGCCATTTTCCAGCGCGCGCAATTGTTCCAGCTTCTCCGCCTCTTCCAAAGGCGACACGGGAAATTTCACCAGCCGCAACAGCGTTTCCCGCCGGTAACCGTAAATGCCCAGATGCTTCAAAAAAGGAAACGCCGCCAACTGTTCGCTCACCGAACCACTGGCGGCCTCGCGCACATACGGAATCGTGCGCCGGGAAAAATATAAGGCGCGGCCCGCGGCGTTGACAACGACTTTTACGACGTTCGGATTGTCGAATTCCTCGGGGTTTCTAATCGGAGTCGCCGCCGTGGACATCTCCTCGCGAGTCAGGGCGTTCGCGACGGCATCAATGACAGCCGGATCAATCAATGGTTCATCACCCTGAATGTTAACAATTGCATCGCACTCGCAACGGCCCGCCACTTCCGCAATTCGATCCGAGCCGCTCGGGTGGTCGGGCCTCGTCATTTCCACGCGGCAGAAATTTTGCGCCACTTCCCAGATGCGCGTGTCGTCCGTGGCGACGATGATTTCCGAAAGCGCTTTGGCTTTCTGGCATTGCTCGACGACGTGTTGAATGAGCGGCTGGCCCGCGATCAGCGCCAGCGGCTTGCCGGGAAAGCGGGTGGAAGCGTAACGCGCGGGAATGATGCCGATGATTTTCATTTCCGATGAACTGTAGCGGTGGTCTGCGACCGTCGCATTATCTTTTTAAAGTCCGGCGCTCATAGAGCGCCGCTACAGATCCACTCCGCCGCTTCTGGCAAACCCTCCACAATCACGGCGGAACTTAGTTTT
>JBEEGR010000159.1:0-2946 GCA_041166985.1 Verrucomicrobiota bacterium
GCCAGCCAACGCCCAGGCCAATAAGAATTCCGCCGACGCCGACGATAAAAAATTGTCCGCTCGCGCGCGCCAGTGAAAACGAACCGGTGGCGACCGCAACCACTGCAAAGCGAAACGCGACCAGCGCGGTGGCGTCGTTCAGCAGACTTTCACCTTCGAGAATGGTCACGATGCGTTGTGGAACGCGCAGGCGATCGGCAATCGCCGTGGCCGCGATGGCGTCCGGCGGAGAAATGATTGCGCCCAACACGAACCCGGCGGCCAGCGGGAGGTTCATGAAATAATGCGCGAGATACGCGACGGCCACCGTCGTGAACAGCACGAGGCCGATGGCGAGCAGAGAGATGGGGCGGAGGTTCGCGCGGAAATCGCGCCACGAGGTGAACAGCGCCGCGGGAAACAGGAGCGGTGGCAGGAAGAAAAGAAAAACGAGTTCGGGATTGAGCCGCACTTTCGGCAGTTTGGGAATCAGTCCCAGCAACAATCCGCCGATGACGAACAGGATGGGATAAGGAATGGTGAGCTTGCGCGCCAGCAGCGCGAGCACCGCTACCGCGAGCAGAAGTCCCACAAAGATTTCGACAATACCCGTCATGTCCGCGCGAACTTAGCGGTGAACGTGACGTTTGGAAAGCGCAGGAGCGCACGGACCGCGGCTGTCGTCGCCGAGACCCAGCCGCAGCGGTGTGACCAGCCAACGACTTCCGCCCATTTCGAATTTTTTTTGTTTTGCGAATCAGCTCCGGCTGGTCGACACAGCCGCGGTCCGCTGCCGTTTGCCTGTTTCTGCCAACGACGATACGTTAGCACAAACTCTTCCAAGTGTTTAACCGAAGCGAACTACCTTTCGTGATGATCAACGGCGCGGTTTCAGCCGATGGCAAACTCGCGCTGGAAAATCGGTCGCTCATCCAATTCAGCAGCCAGCTTGACCGCCAACTGGTGTTCAAGCTGCGCACGCGGGTGGATGCCGTCCTGAGCGGGGCGCGCACGGTGGAAACTTTTTCAATCAATCTGGCCGTGGGCAGCGGCAAGTGGCGGGAGGAACGCGTTCGTCACAGGTTGCCGCCCGAGCCGTTGCGCGTCATCGTCAGCGGCAGCGCGAGCCTCGATCCCCATGCGAAGATTTTTCAGAAACGCGTTTCGCCTATCATCATTCTCACCACGCGGCACGCGGACAAAAAGAAAGTCGCGGCGTTGCGCAAGGTGGCGGACGAGGTGAAAATTTTTGGCGAACGAACGGTGAGTTTTGCGAGCGCGTTTCGCTGGCTGCGCGAACAACACGGCGTGATGAGTATCGTCTGCGAAGGCGGGGGCGAGACCAACGCGGCGTTGATTCGCGCCGGTGTGGTGGATGAATTGCACCTGACGCTATGTCCGCTTTTACTTTCCGGCCGCCGTGCGCCGACGATCAGCGACGGGTGCGGAGTCGGTGCGCTGGAATTTGCGCCGCGACTTAAATTAAAATCGTTGAAGTGCGTGAAGGGAGAAATTTTCCTGATTTATAAAATTCTCGCGAAGGCGTGAGGCACAAATCGAGGTTCGGAAGGTTCAGGACGACGCGGCTGGGAAGCCGCGTTAACTGGCAATCAGGATGATTGCCTCTACCGTAGAGGCACGCGTCACGCGGGCCGGTGACTGCGGCATCACCTGCCGCCAGTCGAAAATTGTTCAAGCATCTTACCGATGATGCATTCCACCGCCAGAGTGTCCGCCCCCTGAATGTCCGCCGCCAAAGCCGCCGTGAAAATTTCCACCACCGAAATTGCCACCGAAATGTGCGCTGGCAAAACCACCATGGAAGTTGCCACCGAAACGAAAATCTCCGATGCGCCCGCCCACGGAAAACCGCGGACCAAATCCGCCGTAAAAACCAATTCGCGGATAACAGGAGGAATAATAACGCGGATAGCAGTAGCTCGAATAGGAATATGGATAGTAACTGCTGTAGCCATAGCCGTAATACGCGGGATAGCTGTAGCTCGGATAGCCGCCGCCGATATACGCCACTGTGGAAACGGGCGCGGAATAAACCGGTTGCGCATACTGGGGCTGTTCGACGACGGCGGGAGCCGGTTGCGAGTAACTCGCGGGTGAAGCGGCTTGCGTGGATTGATATTGCTGACGGAGTTCGCCGCCGCGTTCAAGGATCGCCGTGATGACCGGCGATGAAATGCCTTCGTTATGCAGTTTCACGATTTCATTCGCGTTCGGCTGATACGGCCCCGAGGAAGTTTTGATGTACGCCAGCACCACGGATTCATCCACGCCGGATTTGGCAAGTTTCACCACGTCATTAATGCTGCCGGAATAGGCGGGCGCGAGGCGCGCGTTGAGCGTAACGGTCGCGTCGGCGGATTCGGTCGTCGTCAGCGCGATGGAATTCATCGTCGAGAGGAGTCCGCAGCTCAAAAGAGTTGAGATAATGGAAAGTCTAAACGTTTTCATAACTGAATGTTCGCGACCCGGGGTTACGCGGATCTTTCCGAACCATGTCAGAATAAATCCAATGCGAATATTTCTCAAGCTGAATGAAACAACCTGGCCCCGTTACGAGGAGAAAATTGCTCAAAAATCTTAATAGACGTCGCGCTGATACCGCTTTTGGGATTTCAGTCCGGCAATGTATTCCGCTGCCTGTTCTTTGGTGAGAGCGCCAGCGGTCTGAACAATCTCGTGCAAGGCCGCATCCACATCCTTAGCCATGCGGTTGGCATCGCCGCAGACATAAAAATGCGCGCCCGCTTCCAACCAGGCGAACAACTCCCGGCCTTGCTCGCGCATCCGATCCTGGACGTAAATTTTTTCCGCCTGATCGCGCGAAAATGCCGTATCGAGCCGCGTCAACACGCCGTCACGTTTCAAAGTTTCCAGCTCCTCGCGATACATGAAATCAGTCGCGGCGCGTTGATCACCGAAAAAGAGCCAGTTTTTTCCCTTCGCGCC
>JBEEGR010000160.1:0-5249 GCA_041166985.1 Verrucomicrobiota bacterium
ACCAGCGCAACAGATGTTTTGCGATGAGATAAATAATTAGCCAGCACGCACCAACCACGAGCAGTGCGAGAATCAACGCCACAACCGGCCACAGCACCGCGACCACCGACAAGATGGACGCGGCGACGGCTTCGACTGTGGCCAGCACCGGATTTCCCAAACCGCCCGTGCCTGCCGAAGAGGCCAAACGCAATTTCGTCGTGGCCAGTTGGGTGGAAGCCGCCATGCCGCCACCGGCGATGATTGCCAGCGACCAACGCCAGAAAGGATCCACGTCGGTCATCGCCAGCGCGGCGACCATGACTCCCGCGATAGTCGCAACCGGAACGGCGATTGAGTCGAGAAGATTATCCACAAACGGAATGTAGTACGCCGCAATTTCAACCACGGTCGCCACCGCAAAGGCGATCATGGCGGGCGTCGCTCCAATCCAGGCGAATGAAGCATCGAGATGCACGTGGCCCGTGTGGGCAGCAATGCTCAAACCGAGCAAAGGAACAAAGATTCGAAAGCCACACGCCGCGCTCAATCCAATGCCCAGGCAAACACTCAGGAAGGTTTGAAGGTCCATGGGTTTAACATACCCACTCGCGGCAAAATGCCAATCGTTTCCGACATCGCTACAATTCTATTGGCTTGACCGCACACCGACTTTTTCCAAGCCTAGTGATCGTGATCCCAAAATGGCAATCAGTCCTGGACAAGGTGGTCAGTTCCTGGCGAAATGAATTAGGGGAGAATCTCTACTCCTGTTGTGTGTATGGGAGTGCAGTTCGCGGCAATGCTGTCGAAGGAATTTCTGACATCAATCTTCTGATTGTATTGAACCAATCCACCGGTTCAGCGCATGAAGCGATCGCCCGCGCAATCGCCGATGAAACCCGGATTGACCCGTTCGTCCTGGGTCGGCGCGGTTTCGAACGAAGCGTGCGCGCCTTCGCGCCGAAATTCGCCAGTATCAGACGCAATTACCGCGTGCTGCACGGCGCGGACCCCCTCACCACAATGAAGGTTGATGCGCAACTGGAAAAATTTCTGTGCGAACAAGCCCTGCGCAACCTGCGATTGCGCCTGGTTTATTCGTTTGTCACCCGCGCTCAACACAAAGCTTATGACAAATTTATTTTTCGTAGCGTGACGCCGATATTCGTTCAGTTGTCGGAAACACTTCGGTTAAATGGCGTGCAGATTCCGAGTTCATTCGAAGCGCGCATTCCCGTTTTTCAAAAGGAACTCAAGGTTGACGGTCAAGTGCTTCAGGATCTCCTTGCATTGAAGAAGTCGCCTAAAAAGTTTTCAGTGGACGAGGCGGTCGAATGGCATGAGCGAGTGTTTCCGCTGATTGATTCGGTGGTCACCTGGATCGAAGCAAAATGGTAGGTTTTCCGGATTACTCCATGCATCCATTTCTCTCACCCATGCTGGCAGAAACGGAACCCGGGATTTCTAATTTTCTCTACACGATGAAGGGCCCGGATTTTCTGTGGCTCTTTGCTGTATGGTTTGTTCTTACCTTTGTGACGGTGCTCATCTTGCGGTGGCGCGGCAGTGATACGCCGGTTATTACGCTGACAGGTTTAATCTGCTTCGAGGGATTGGGTGTATTGCGGATGATTGTTGGCTCGGCTCACGGAATGCACAAATGGGCATTTTTGATTATAATGATGCTCGTCGGTGGAGTTTTATTTCTTTTGCGCGCCGAACATTTTGAACACCTGCAAAACTCCGATGGAAGCTGGGGAAGCAGTTGTTCGTCGGGAAGCTCGTGTGGAGGTGGCGGTGGGTGCGGAGGCGGGGGCGGTTGTGGAGGTTGCGGAGGATCATGAAGGTCGGTCTTGGATATCGCCGGGAACTCGCCGAATGGATAGCGACTAAATCTCCTGGCATGGATTGTCTCGAAATTACTGCCGACCATTTTTTCAACGGCGGCGAAAAACCTCTCAGTCAATTGTCCGAAAAATTCGATTTGTTCGTCCACGGTCTCAGCCTCAGCCTCGGAACGCCCGGACCGCTGGATGCACGGCGTCTTGAGCAATTTGCCCGTGTCGTTCGCATGGCAAATCCGAGTTGGGTCAGTGAGCACATCGCTTTCACGCGTACGGGTGAGGTGGATCTCGGCCATCTCAATCCAGTGCCCTTGACTCGTGAGTCTCTCGGAACAATTGCCGACCACGCGCGCGAAGTTTCCGATCGCTGCCAGAAACCCATGCTATTGGAAAACATTACTTCGCATCTGCAGCTTCCCGGCGATTTGCCAGAGCCTGATTTTCTGAATGAACTTTGCGAACGCGCCGGTTGTGGATTGCTTCTCGACGTCACGAATCTGTTTATCAACAGCCGCAACCATGGTTTTGATCCGATAAAGTGGTTGCACGCGCTGGAGCCGTCCCGAATAAAACAGCTTCACATCGTCGGCTATTCCCGCGCGGGCACTCGCTATACCGACAGTCACGCGCAGCCAATTCAAGACGAGTTGATAGAGTTAGCCAAAGCGGTTGTTCGTTACGCGCCGGTTGAGGCAATTATTCTTGAACGCGACGAAGATTTTGCAGACCTGATTGCGATTGAGTTGGAAATGCAAAAACTGGAACATATCCGTGGCCCCCATTGATTTCATTACTGCTCTCGGACGCCTGCTGCGCGATGGCTTGTTGCGCGATGCATTTCACGCTGATCCGCGCGCAGTTGCCGCGCAAATGGATCTTCGCGAAAGTGATCGCGACGCCTTCGTAAGGCTGAATCCTGAAGATCTGGAATTTCAGGCTGGCGTGCTGATTCGCAAACGGTTCGATACAGTCCAGAAATTCACACCTGAAACTTTTCGTCGTCTGGGTTGCGAAGCGTGGCCGAGATTTTCTAAGTATGCGCGCTCATACTGGCCGGCGGAAAAAGATTCGATAACAAAGGATGCCTACGAGTTTTGTCGCAACCTATTGCATGGGCATCAGGAATTTCTCTGTGAGGCCGAATGGAACCGGTTCCAGTTTATATTTGGCCGCCGCCGGTTTGCTGTTTTCTGTGTTCGGGGAATTCTCATTCGTCACAAGCGGCGTACCGTTCTTCAAGTGTTCGTGCGCTCTTCAGCGCGGTGGCACGAGCGGCTTTTCTTCATGGCTGTTTAAGTCGCGGTGTTGGAGGCGCTGCTTCCACGAAGCGCTTCCAACTCTTCCCAACGCGCGTAAAGCTTCGTGATGTTTTCTTTCGCAGTGTTCAACTCGGTCGTCAGTTGGTTGACTTGTGTGGCGTGCTTGCGGAAAAATTCCGGGTCGGCGAACAAGCCTTCAATGCGCGCAACTTCGGCTTCCACCGCATGAATGTTCGCTTCCATGCCCTCCAGTTCGCGAGTTTCTTTGAAGGAGAGCTTGCGCGGCTTCGAGGTTTTCGGCGCGGCAACATTTTGGGTGATTGCTGCTGATTTATTCGTTGAAAGAATGGCGGCGCTCTGCCGGGTTGCCGCTGCGGCCGCCTTCTTTTTCTTTTCGAGATAGTAATCGTAATCGCCAACGCTGTGATGAATTTTTCCGTCGCCTTCAAACGCGAGAATGTCCGTGCAGACGCGGTTCAGGAAATAACGATCATGGCTGACGACGCAGACGACGCCGGGAAATGCAATCAACGCTTCCTCCAGCACGCGCAACGTGGAAAGATCGAGGTCGTTCGTCGGTTCGTCGAGAATCAGGAAGTTGCCGCCGTTTTTCAAAATCCGCGCGAGCAAAAGCCGGCTGCGTTCGCCGCCGCTCAGATATTTTACCTGTGTCGTGATGCGGTCATCGGCGAAGAGAAAACGTTTGAGGTAAGAGCGCAACGAAAGTTTTGCCTCGCCCCATTGCACGAACTCCGTGCCATCGGCCAGTTCATCGAGCACGGTGCGTTCGTCGTTCAACTGGATCCGGCCCTGGTCCACGTAATTGAATTTGGTGAGCTGGCCGATTTTTATCGTGCCATCCGTCGGTTTAAGCTGGCCGATAATGATCTTGAGCAGCGTGCTTTTTCCCAAACCGTTGCGCCCGCAAACACCGATGCGCTGGCCGTTCTCAAACGTGAAATTAAATCCGCTGAACAACGTGCGTCCGCCCAGGTCCATGCGGAGATTCGTCAATTCCACCGTGCGATTCCCGAGTTGCGGCGGCGGCGGGATGACCAGTTCAACATCCTCTTCGATTACCGGTCCCGCTTGCGCGGCAGTGTCGTAATAACGTTCAAAACGATCTTTTTGTTTGCTGCGTTGTGCGCGCGGACCCTGGCGCACCCAGGCGAGTTCCTTTTTCAGAAACATCTGACGCTTGTGTTCGATGGTGGCGTCGGCAGCCTGGCGTTCGGCCTTGGCCATGAGGTAATCGGTGTAATTGCCGTCGTGCGAAAAAAACTTTCCATCGCTCAACTCCACCATGCGGTTCACAACCCGATCCAGAAAGTAACGGTCATGCGTCACGACCAGGAATGTGCCGGAAAACGATTCCAGAAATTCCGCCACCCACTCGATGGATTCCGGATCAAGATGATTGGTCGGCTCATCGAGAATCAGGAAATCAGGTTGCGCAACAATCGCGCGAGCCATGGCCACGCGGCGTTTTTCGCCGCCGGAAAGCGAATCAATGCGCCGCGCGCCCTCAGGACAATTCAAATGCGAAAGCGCGATTTCAATCCGTTGGTCCACCGTCCAGCCGTCGAGCGCCTGAATGCGATGCTCCAGTTCTTCGTGATGCCTGGATTCCGCGGGCAGCGATTCAAATTCCGCAATCAGATCCAGCACATGCTGCGCACCGGCGCGGACATTGCCCCGCACATCAAGCGATGGGTCGAGCGTGAAATCCTGCGAAAGATAACTGATGACGAGATCGCGGCGGCGGCTCACGTCGCCACTGTCCGGCGTGAGAATGCCCGCGAGAATTTTCAGGAAGGTGGTCTTGCCGCAACCGTTCCGCCCGACAAGTCCGATGCGCTCGCCTTCCTGAATGCCGAGCGTGGCGCGGTCCAGAATGGTGCGATCGCTGTAGCGGACAACGATGTCGGTGACGGCAATGATTTGTGACATTCCAGCTTGGAAGATAGCGCGAGCGGAGAGAGTTCTGCGAAATTATTTCTCGTCGCGATAAAGTGCCACCAGCGCCGCGCCAATCGCCTGTGATAAATCGCCCAGTACTGCCGGGACGATGCGGATGGATTTCCGTTGGGCGGACCAAAGATACGGTTCGGCGGCTTCGCGCATCAGCCGCATGTAACGCTCGCGAAATTCCAGAGTTGTCGCT
>JBEEGR010000161.1:0-7399 GCA_041166985.1 Verrucomicrobiota bacterium
AATCGTCGCGGAGAAAACAACCGTCTGCCGTTCCGCCGGTGTCGCTTGCAGAATCAATTCGATGTCGTCGCGGAAACCCATGTTCAGCATCACATCCACCTCATCAAGGATGACCATCTTGAGCGCATTGAATCGAAGCGTGCCGCGACGCATGTGATCCATCACGCGTCCGGGCGTGCCGATGACGATGTGTGCGCCCTGTCGCAAACCGAAAAGCTGGCGGTCATAAGATTGGCCACCATAAATCGGCAGCGCGTGCAGTCCGCGTTTAAAAAAGGCGAGCTTGTGAATCTCTTCAGAGACCTGCACCGCCAACTCGCGCGTCGGACACAGAATCAGCACCTGCACCGCACGGTTGGCCACATCCACTTTTTCCACGGCAGGAATGCCGAACGCCGCCGTCTTGCCCGAGCCGGTCTGCGATTGGCCGACGACGTCTTTGCCCAGCATCAAAACCGGAATCGCCTCGGCCTGAATCGGCGCGGCCTGTTCGAAGCCCATTTTATCAATGGCCTTCAGCATTTCAGCGGACAAACCCAGTTCAGAAAATAATTTTGGTGTCATGCAATTTCCAAGAGCAGACAACATAACCTTTCCCGCATGGAAGCGAGAGATAAATTTTTGAAGATCAGGGGGAGAAGAAACCTCGTTTTGCTGGTAATCAACCTTCTCGATTCGGCAGTCGCAGTGTGAAAGCTGTACCCACACCCAACTCGCTCGCTACTTCAATCGTTCCGCCATGCGCTTCGACAATCGCTTTTGAAATCGCTAGTCCCAGCCCCGCGTTGCCGGAGGAGCGCGAAGCGTCGGCGCGATAAAAGCGGTCGGACACACGGGGGAGATCTTCGGCGGCAATTCCCATTCCTGTATCGCTCACCGTTAACAGCGTGGCGCCGTTTTCGGATGTGCCGCTGATTCGCACTTGGCCGTCTTCCGTGTTGTAATGAATCGCATTCGTCAAAAAATTGTTGATCACCTGCGCGAGGCGTTCCGGGTCGCCAACGCAATCGAGCGACGGAACATCACAAATAATTTTCACACCGCGCTCGTCAGCCAGCGGCTTCAACAACTCCGCGCAATCCCGCGCCGTCTGGCCGAGGTCAAAACGCATTTGCTTCATCTGCTGCTGCCCGGCATCCAGGTGCGCGAGTTCGAGCAGCGATTCAATCAATCGCCGCATTCGTTGCGCCGCGCGCTGACAGGACTCGACCGTCTCGCGATATTGCTCGGCGCTGCGTTCGCGATTCAAAGCGGTCTGGGTTTGCGTGAGCATCACGGAAACAGGGGTGCGTAACTCGTGTGCGGCATCAGAGGTGAATTGCTGCTGTTGCGCGAACGCGGCATCGAGTCGCGCGAAGGTGGAATTCAAAACACTGGCGAGCCGGCCCAGTTCGCTTTCGGTTTCGCCGATGTTGATGCGCTGCGATAAATCGCCGGCGGAAATTTTCACGGCGGTGGCGCTGATGTCTTCAATCGGTCGAATCGCCCGCGACGCCAGCCACCAGCCGCCGGCGAGACCGAGCAGCAGAATTATTCCGCCGACGCCCGCGAGTTTCCATGCGGTGCGATGCAGTTCGGTCATTTCCGGCTGGATCGAATGTCCCACCAAAATCATGTCGCCGGGTGGCATGGCCATTACGGATTCTCGAAATTGATTGCGCTGTTGCGGCGACTGCGGTCCGGGTGCCTCGCCACGCAGCGGCGCACGCGTGCGCGCCGGTTGCGGCACGTGAGCCGGAGCGTTGGTTGAGCGCGCGAGTTCCTGATCGTTGCGCAACCAGACCACATAATAAAATCCGTTCGTATCGCTCTCATCGAACAAAGCTGCGTGCTGCGGCTGCAAATGAAATTCTCCCGGCCCGCGCCCGAATTGTCTCGGCGGCGGTCTGTCGCTGAATGGTTGTTCGGGTCCCGGCCGGCCTGGCGGCTGATCTTCCGATGGCGGCCCATCAAATGGACGATCTTCCGGACCATTGGGGCCGCGATTGCGCGGCGGCTGACGCAAGGCGCTCGCGACCGCGCTCACGCGCCGTTGCAATTCATCATCAATGCGGCGAAACTGCCTTCCGCGTTCCAGTTGATAGGCGGTGAAACCAAAACCGGCGAGCACGGTGACGAGAATCAACCCGTACCAGATCTGCAAACGCCAGCGTATGGAGTTGAAAATTTTCACAATGAGAACATCCAACATCCAACGCCCAACATCGAACATTCAATGAACATCCAAGGCAAACGCAGGCGTTGGATTTTGAAAGTTCGATGTTGAGTGTTGGATGTTTTCACTTTATTCGATGCAATAACCATGACCACGCCGGGTCGTGATAAATTCCGCGCCGAGTTTTTTGCGCAGGTTTGAAACGTGAACATCGAGCAGGTTTGAAAGCGTGCTGTCGTCTTCATCGAAGAGATGTTCGTAAAGCGTTGTGCGCGTCACTACTTCGCCCCGATGCAGCGCCAAATATTCCAACAAAGCATATTCACGCGCCGTCAGCGGCACGGCTTCGCCAGCGTGAACAACTGTGCGGGCGGCGATGTCAATTTTCACGTTGCCAATTTCAATGACCGAGCGCGTCTGGTTCGCGCTGCGCCGAATGAGCGCGCGCAGGCGGGCGAAGAGTTCCTCCAGATCGAACGGCTTCACGACGTAATCATCTGCGCCGGTGTCGAGTCCTTTGACGCGGTCGCGGGATTGATCGCGCGCGGTGAGCATGAGCACGGGAGTCTTTTTGGTTTTGCGCAGACGCGAGAGAACTTCCCAACCGTCCAGCTTCGGCATCATCACATCGAGCACGACAGCGTCATAGTTTGTGTTCTCGGCGTTGAACAAACCGTCTTCACCATTGGCGGCGGTGTCTACGGCGTAACCTTCCTCGCGCAACGCCTGCGCAATGCTGCGCAATAAATCGGGTTCATCTTCGACGACCAGGATTCTCATGCTTGGATTTTTTGCTGGCGCGAGCATAGCGGGATTTCCTGTCCGGGCGCGAGTTTGTTCTGAAGCAGGCATCGCAGAAAAATAGCCAGGTGAACCTTAAGGGAGGATGAAGAAAAAAATGCGCAGTCCGTGAAAGAATTGCGCAAAAGTTTCCGGCTTAAGGTTCTCTTAAGGTTTGCCCGGGTAAAGTGAGCACATGAAAATCCGAATCAGCCAACCGCTTGCGTCGATGTCGTGTTTTGTCAGAGTTGCTGGAAAAATTTCTGTCGAATGGCAGAAAGCGCAGGCCTGCATATTTAAACCGCGTGTGTTTTGCAGGCCTGCGCTCATTTTCATGGCGCTTGTGCTTTCCGCAATAATTGTCCGCGCTGACGACCCGCGCACGAATTCCTGGCTTACGACTTACTCCGGCCAATACGCCCGCGCTTATACCAACGACGTGATGAAGACCAATGGCACCACGCTCACGAGCTGGACTCACAATTCGCTCACGCAAAGTCTCCCGGCCTATTGCGGCGTGCAGGAAATTTATTCATCATCGAACTGGGTTTACATCCGCACTACCGGTCTCGGCAGTCACACGATGGGGCCGTGGTACAATGACGCCACGCGGACGACGCTGTTTGTGAATTTCCCGGTGAATCAAAAATTGCTCATTCGCTTTCCGCGCAATCCAACGGTCACGACCAACAAAACCACCGTGAATGGCGAAGGCGGATATTTCGTGGACGGCGTCTGCATGTTCGATGCGCGGGATGCGGTTTCGTATATCAATTCTACCGGCCAGGACGGCGTGCCTCCCGGCAGCGGCGGTTCGCAGGGCGACGGCATCTGGAATCGCGACGCGTATGTGAATGAAACCACGACATTCGACACCGCGCTTGCGCATCAGCAAAATACCGGCGTCTATCATTATCATGCGAACCCCATTGCGACGCGTTATTTGCTCGACGATCACATTGATCTCGATCCCACAACGAAACTTTACAGCGAAAGCACGAACACACCGACGAAGCATTCGCCGATTGTCGGCTGGGCGAAAGATGGATTTCCGCTTTACGGCCCTTACGGTTACTCCAGCGCTTCCAATTCCGCGAGCGGCGTGCGGCGGATGATTCCAGGTTATGTTTTGCGTAATGGCCAATATGGCACCGCGAATCTCGCTTCCACCGGCCGCACCAATCTGCCGGCCTGGGCCGCGCGCGGCGCGAATCGTTCGACGACTTTGTTGAGCACCGAATACGGACCGAACGTCAGCGCGTCATTTCCACTCGGACGTTACACGGAAGACAGCGATTTTCTCGGCGACCTCGGTTACACGCAAGGCACGGACTACGATCTCGACGAATACAACGGCCGTTTCTGCGTCACGCCGGAATTTCCATCCGGCACTTACGCCTATTTCGTCTGCATCACGAGCAACGGTTTGCCGAGTTATCCTTATAATGTCGGGCGACAATTTTACGGCAGTCCAACCGCCGGCACCGTCACGTCCATCGGCGAAACCGTCATCACGAATTTCCTGGGTGGAACGAATTTGATTTCAAAGTTGAATTCTCCCAGCGTGGGCAACAACACCGTCACACTTACCTGGAGCGCGGTTGAAGGCGGAAAATATCAGGTCGAATCCACCACCAACCTTTCCGATTGGGCAATCCTCGCCACCAATCTTTCGCCCACCCAAATCACCGGCGCATACACGAACGCGACTTCCGCCGATAAAAATTTCTATCGCGTCGCGCGAACCGGTGCGGCGACTTTCGACAGCAGTGGCACAACAACTTTTGCGACTGGCGCGTTCGCGCCCGGCGGCAGCGGCAGTCGCGGTTCAACGGTGTTGCTGACCATCACGCTGCCCAGCACTCCGCCGAATCCGCCGATTGATAAAGTTCCCACCAGCGTCGCGATCTCCGGCGTCATCACGAATACCGCCAACATCTCGCGAGTCAGCACGAATAGTGTTCAAGCCTTGATCGCCATTCCCGCCAATGCGCCGCTGGGTATGACGAATGTCGTCGTCACCTTCAGCCCAGCGCCGACTTATACGCTGACAAATGGATTTACGATTAATTGACCACGAAAATTCCAAGCTCCAGTGAAACATCAAACTTCAAACTTCAAATCGCTCAGGCTGACAGCGCGCAGCCTGAGGTTTGGAATTTGGATTTTCTCTAGCTGTTGGAGTATGGCGCTTGGAGCTTCACTGAATGTTCAAATCGTGCCGCGCTTCAACAACGCCCCGCTCGTGTTCGATTCCATTACAAACACGACGACCAGCCGACAAAACATTTCTGTGACGCGACTGGATTTTTTGGTTTCCAATTTTGCACTGCGCAACACCAACGGAAATTGGATTGAGCAAACCAATCGTTTCGCGTTTATCAACGCCCGTGAAGGCCGAACTGGTTTTTCAGTGAATCAAATTCTTTCCGGGCGATATGATCGCATCCGTTTTCATATTGGGGTTGATCCCGCGATAAACCACAGCGACGTCGCGCAATATCCCGCCGCGCATCCGCTCAATCCTGATGTCAACGGCCTGCATTGGGGTTGGATGGGTGGCTACGTTTTTCTGGCGATTGAAGGAAACTGGTCGCCTGTAGCGGCGGTCTATGACCGCCGGACAAATTTGGAAAATGCGACGGTCGCAGACCGCCGCTACAACGAATTGAGCGGCTATTCTTATCACCTCGCCACTGACCGGCAATTTATGACGATTGAATTGCCAATCGCTCTCAACCTGATTTCAAATGCACAAATCCAACTCGCGTTGAACGTGGACAAAATTTTCTCCGCTCCAATCAACGACACCAATCTCTCGACCCACTCGCGAACGAACGACATATTCGCAGACCAGCTTCATCGGAACGTGGAAAGCGCGTTCGCAATTGTTCCATTGGAGGGACGAGTGCCACGAGTCCCCAACTTAACGAGCTTAAATAATTTGGGACGCGCCGCGCTTGTCCCTCCGGCTCACAAAGTTGAAATGGCGTCCAAAGCCAAGCCATATGGCCTGACGATTTCGAAATTTTTTCCGCAACCGGATTTGCCACGTGACAATCCGCTGACCGGCGAAGGCGTTTCGCTCGGGAGCGAGTTGTTTTTTGATCGGCGGCTTTCGGGTGACAATTCCCAGTCCTGCGCCAGATGCCATCACCCGCGTGAGGCGTTTTCCGAGAATCGCCGATTCAGCCGTGGCATTGGTGGCGAAGTCGGCACCCGCAACGCCATGCCGCTCGTGAATCTCGCGTGGAAAAAAGAATTCTTCTGGGATGGTCGCGCCGCGTCGTTGCGGGAACAGGTTTTGCAGCCGATCCAAAATCCCATCGAGATGCACCAATCGCTGCCGCAGCTCGTCTCCAAACTTTCGGCGGATACAAATTATCACCGCCTTTTCGCCAACGCCTTTGGCTCGCCGGAAATCACGACCGACCGCATCGCGCGCGCGCTGGAACAATTTCTTCTCGTGCAGGTTTCCTTTGATTCAAAATTCGACCGCGCCATTCTGGGGCAGGAGAAATTTACCGCGGATGAACAACGTGGCTTCGAATTGTTTCACACCGAATACGACCCGCGCCACGGACAATTCGGCGCCGACTGTTTTCATTGTCACGGCGGCCCGCTGTTTCAGAGCCAGAGTTTTGGGAACAACGGACTCGATGCCAGGTTCAAAGACCTCGGCCGCTTTGCCGTCACCAAACGTGAAGGCGACCAGGGAAAATTTTCGGTGCCCTCGTTGCGGAATGTCGCGCTCACGGCTCCCTACATGCACGACGGGCGTTTCAGGACACTCGAAGAAGTCGTTGAACATTATTGCACGGGAATGGTGCGCAGTTCGACTCTGGATCCCAATCTTGCCAAGCATCCGAATAACGGCGTCCCGTTGAACGCTGCGGACAAGCGCGCTTTAGTCGCGTTTTTGAAAACGCTTACCGAGGAATCTTTGAAGTGATTTCGAGGAATCAATAAATTATAGCCTTCACGTTCTCTTAAGGTGCCTTCCCGTAAAGTGAGGCCATGATAAATGAAACATTCAACCCGGACGCCGCCACCCGCGCGCGTTGGATGGTCGTGGACGATGACGCCAGCGTTCGGGAAATCGTGAGCGCCTTGCTTGGCGCGGCAAGTGATGCTGAAATCTGTTCCTTCGCTTCCGGCACGGAAGCGCTCGCGCACTTTGCCGCCCAACCGCTCGCCTTCGAACTGATCGTCAGCGATTTCGATATGCCTGGCATGAACGGCGTTGAACTGTGTCGTCGGCTGCTGGAGCTGGTGCCGTCGCAAAAAATTATTTTGGCCACCGGCAGCGAAGTTTTTTCCGAGGCCGCCGCGCAGGAACATGGCTTCTGCGGCCTGCTTCACAAACCATTTTCACTCGCTCAACTCCTCCACGCGCTCGAACGCGCCGGATTGAACGTGGTGGTTAACTCAACCAACAACCAAAAACACGAAAGGTAAAAATGA
>JBEEGR010000162.1:0-2824 GCA_041166985.1 Verrucomicrobiota bacterium
CCGAGCACCGGCTCGGCCAGTTTCAGAGACTCGATAGATCGTGCCGAGCCGGTGCTCGGCGTTCCAACGACGCATTATCCAAAAGTTTCCATCGTCGTTGCCAGCTACAATGGCAGTCGCACTTTGAAAGCCTGTCTCGATTCGCTGCAACGGCTGAATTATCCGGACTATGAAATCATTGTTGTGAACGACGGTTCCACGGATGGGACGTCGCAACTCACGTTCATGTTTCCCAACGTTTGCTGGATCAAACATGAAAAAAATCTCGGCCTGTCCGTCGCGCGCAACACCGGCATTGCCGCCGCCAGTGGGGAAATAATCGCCTTCACCGATTCCGACTGTCGCGCGGATGAAGACTGGCTTTATTATCTCGTGGGTACTTTGCTCGAAGGCAAATTCGCCGGTGTCGGCGGCCCGAATCTGTTGCCGCCGGAAGATTCACGCGTGGCAACAGTGGTGATGGTTTCTCCCGGCGGCCCGGCGCACGTGATGTTGAGCGACCGCGAAGCCGAGCACATTCCCGGTTGCAACATGGCGTTTTACAAATGGGCGCTGGAAGAAATCGGCGGGTTTGATCCCATTTTTAACCGAGCGGGGGACGACGTGGATCTTTGCTGGCGGCTGCAACAGGCCGGACACACCATCGGTTTCAGCCCGGCGGCGTTCGTGTGGCATTACCGGCGCGCGACCATCCGCGCGTATCTGCGACAACAGGAAGGTTACGGTGAAGCTGAGGCCATGCTCGTCCGCAAACACCCGGAAAATTTCAACTTCTTCGGCGGCAGCATCTGGCGCGGACGCATCTACGGCTCGTCAAAATTTGGCGTCGAGCTGCGCGCGCCGGTCATTTATCACGGACTGTTCGGCAGTGCGGGTTTTCAAAAAATTTATTCGTCCGAACCAGCGACGACGCTGATGTTCTGCACCACTCTCGAATATCATCTTTTCTTCACACTGCCGCTGTGGATTTTATCGGCGGTCACGCATCACTTTTTGCCGGTTGCCATCGCGAGCTTGTTGATTCCGATAATTATTTGCGTCGCCGCCGGTGCGCAGGCGAATCTGCCAGTCAACAAAACCAAATGGTGGTCGCGCCCGCTCGTCGCGCTACTGTTCTTCCTGCAACCTATCGTTCGCGGTTGGGCGCGTTATCGCGGGCGACTGACGATGCGGCCCGAGAAGCCCGTCATGGAATCGCTCGACTCCGTCGCACTGCGCAATGGCAAACAACCGCTCGACGAAGTTCAATATTGGGCGCAGAAACGGATTGACCGGCTGGCGTTCGTCGCCGCCATTTTGCAACGGCTCGATAAAAAAAACTGGCCGAACAAATCCGACGCCGGTTGGAGCGATCATGACCTGGAAATTTACGGCAGCCGCTGGACTCATCTGCAACTGACCACCGTCACGGAAGATCATCCGAATGACCGTCAGCTCGTTCGCTGCCGCTTGCGGCCCGAATGGTCGTTACAGGCGAAAGTTGTTTTTGCGTTGTTGTTTGCGTTTAATTTCCTTGTTATCGGATTGAGCGGATTCAACAAACCCTGGCCATGGCTGTTGCTGCTGACTTTGCCGCTGTTCGCGTGGTTTATTCTGCGCGAACAACGAAAGCTTCAAAGTGTCATGAATGTTTTTCTGGATGAACTGGCCAAGGAAAGCGGGATGGTAAAAATTCAGAAGCAGTGATACGAATTTCGCGAATCAACGCGAATTCAATTCGGCGAAATCCCCAGCGCCCAAAGCGCGACATATTTGTAGCAAACCGTTCCACCAAATTTTCAAGCTCCGTCAGGGGAACGGTATCGGAATATGTCGCTCCTGACGGAGCTTGGCTGGCTTTGATCCCCTGATCTACAAAGATGCCACGCCTACGGCGCTAAAAATTGCGGAGCAAAGAGGCTGGACGGCTTACCGGACTAAATTTCTTTTTCCTGCTCGCATTTCGTGATTAAATTTCCCCGCGATGATTCAATACCTTGATCTGCTGCGGCACGTGCTGGAACACGGTAAGTTTAAATCCGACCGCACTGGCACCGGCACTTACTCGGTGTTTGGCGCTCAGACACGATTCCCGCTTGATCAAGGTTTTCCCGCGCTCACCACAAAAAAACTGCATCTCAAATCCATCATTTACGAATTGCTCTGGTTTTTGCGCGGCGAGACAAACGTGAAATATCTCAACGAACATGGCGTGACGATCTGGGACGAGTGGGCGGACGAAAATGGAAATCTCGGCCGGGTTTATGCCGCGCAATGGTGCGACTGGCAAACGCCGGATGGCCGCTCGATCAACCAGATTGACCAGGTCATCGAGCAAATCAAAAAAAATCCTGACAGCCGCCGTCACATTGTCAGCGCGTGGAATGTGGGCGAACTCGACCAGATGGCGTTGCCGCCGTGCCACACGCTGTTTCAATTTTTCGTGCAGGACGGCGAACTCAGTTGCCAGCTTTACCAGCGCAGCGCGGATTTGTTCTTGGGCGTGCCGTTCAACATCGCGAGTTACGCAATCCTCACGATGATGGTGGCGCAGGTTTGCGGATTGAAGCCGGGTACGTTCGTTCACACCTTCGGCGATTTGCATCTCTACTCAAACCATCTCGAACAGGCAAAGCTGCAACTCACCCGCGAGCCGCGTCCCTTGCCGCAGATGAAATTGAATCCGGCGGTGAAGAACATTCACGACTTCAAGTTCGAGGATTTTGAACTGGTCGGTTACGATCCGCATCCGGGAATCAAAGCGCCAATTGCGATATAACTGAATCCGCAGATTTCGCAGATCGGCGCAGATTGATTTTATTTTATCTGCGTAATCTGTGTAATC
>JBEEGR010000163.1:0-4811 GCA_041166985.1 Verrucomicrobiota bacterium
AAACCTGACTGACGGTAATGTCCGCATTCAGGGAAGCGCCGACGCGTGGCAGCACAACACTTTTGAAGAACGCGGAACTGGTCGCGATAAAAAATCCCACGACGAGCAGCACCAGCAACGTCAGAAAAATCCACAGGACAACCCGCAAACCGCGCCGCCGTTTTTGGGGCGGAGAAACTTCTTTTGTATCAGCCATAAATAATCCCTTCGATTCTGTTCGCGCTGTGAATGGCGGCGCGTTCGCTCAAATAATATAAGTTACATTTCGACTCTGTCACTGAATGTCTGTTCAAACTCGCCCGCTCGTGGCCGCCTCAGACGTTGGTTCGCGCGGCCTATTCAAATTTAAATCTGCGAAAAGCTTTCTTCCATTTGAAGAATCTTTTTCGGCCTCCGTCTCATCTTGCGTATGAAAAAATTCTTATTGATTGCAGCAGTTCTCGCCGGGGCGGTTTCCGCTTCGCGCGCAGGTGTAAACTTCAACTTCGGAATGGGTCTTCCCGTTCCGCAGCCTTTGGTCGTCGTCAGCCATCGCGCGCCGGTCTATGCGCCCGATTGCCGGCCCGCGCCGGTGGTGTGTGCGCCGCGGGTCTGTGAAACGCGCCAGACAGTTGTGTATAATGATCCGCATCGTTACACGTTTGACTGGCATCACGGCCGGTCCGAATGGCAACGTCGCAGCCCGGACGGAAATCATCGTCGGAACCAGGTCGCTCCGCAGTCTTACAGCTACCGCGACTCGGATCGCGACTATCGCAGCAATGACCATGACTCCGATCGCGGCTATGATGGGCGGCGGTATTAATTGACCTTGCCCGAGTCATCACAAAGGCCGAAGCAGAAATGCTTCGGCCTTTTTCTTCGCCACCAAAATTTGTCACAGCATCTTCCATTTATTGCGCTCCCATTGATAAACGGCGGGCTGCGACAGGCGTGAGCGGTCTTCCCAATTTTCTGATTCTTCCAACGCATGTTTGGCCGGTCGAATTTCATCATGCTGCGACAGAATCCCCCACAATGGCGAATAAACCAGAAACGGCTTCACGTGCGGCGGACGATTGATCGGAAAATCAATTTGCTCAAGGAACAAGACCTGTTCCCCCCCATCCCACGCCGCGAGCATTTCATCGAAAGCCGCGCTGTCAATGTGCTGCCCCATGCGCAATAAATCCGAGCGCGTGAAACGGTCTTTCAAACAATCCGATTGCAACTCGAAGGATTTGCAGAAATTGACAATGGCTTCCTTGCCGCCGGGTAAAATCAGGAAAAAATTCCGGCCCGCGTCAATTTGCTCGCGGATGTGATCGTGCCAGTCATCGCCCACGGCACGGACGACTCTCAGGATTTGTTCGGTTTCGTAGCTCATGTTGGAACCTACGCCGCGCGCGTCCGCTCAATCCAGATGGGTAAAGTCCCCACGGGCGCGCGCCTCCACCGTAGAGGCGGGCATCCTGCCTGCCAGTTACTGCGGCTTCTCAGCCGCGTTTCTTTTTCGGCGACTTAATTTTTTATGGGAAAAATCTCGCGACTAAGGCACGTTTGCCGCATGAGTGAAAACGCGCCCTCCGATAAAGTTGCCCTGCTGATGGCCGAAGAAGTATTGCGCACGATTTATGGCGACGACCTGAAAGGTTGCACCGTCAGCCTCGAAAGCATCGCCGGCATCATGATGGAAGGACTCAAGCAGCGCGAATCGCAGACGCACGGCCTGCTCGATCTGTATGATAAAGTCATCGAAGCGATGCTCGTGCTTTCCACCCCGCCGGACGCGACCAAAGTGACCGACCCGGAACAATTGCGCTCGCTCCTGAGCGAACGGCTCGATGCGATTTATACCGTCGCCAGGAAAACGCGCGAAACCACGGCCTTCATTAAAGTCGCCCGCAGCCCGGAACAACCCGGCGGTAGCGCGGTCTAAATGATTGTGCGGATTTCCATCGTCATCCCGGCGTTTAACGAAGAGCGTTTGATCGGCGAAACGTTGCAACGAATCAAAACTGCCTCTGAAGCCTTCGCGCGGCGCAACTGGCCAACGGAATTCATCGTCTGCAACAACAACTCCACGGACCGCACGGCAGAAGTCGCGCAAGCGGCGGGCGCAACGGTCGTTTTCGAGCCACTCAATCAAATCGCCCGCGCTCGCAATCGCGGGGCGGAAGCGGCGACAGGCGATTGGCTGATTTTTGTGGATGCCGATTCGCATCCGAGCGCGGAGTTGTTTGATGACGTTGCCAAACAAATTGAATCAGGCCGGTGCCTCGCGGGTGGTTCTACCTTAAAGCTCAGTCCGAATTATCGGCTGGGAAATATGGTTGCACACTTTTCCAACGCATTCAGTCGCGTGCTAAGGTGGATGGCTGGATCATTTATTTTTTGCGAGACGACAGCGTTCCGAAAACTCGACGGGTTCACCACGAAACTTTATGCCGCCGAAGAAATCGAACTCAGCAAACGGCTCAAGAAACTTGCGCGCGCCGAGCGGAAGAAAATTGTGATTCTCTATCGGCATCCGATTGTGACTTCCGCGCGCAAGCTGCATCTCTACACGCCGCGCGAGCATTTGTTATTTCTGGCGCGAACGGTTTTGGCGCGAGGAAAAACTCTGAACAGCCGCGAGGCGTGTCATACCTGGTACGATGGAAGAAGATAGAATCGTAATCGTCCTCGTTCGGCTTTTATCTTTCGAGGTCGAGGCCGAGAAGGGCGGGTGAGGCGATCAACGTGTAGTTCGAAGATAACTTTGGACTTCGTTGTGATTTCCCGCGAAATCAAAAATCAAAACACCCTTGCGCGCTTCAAACACAAGCCGCCACTCCAGGCCCGTGCGGCATTCGTAAAGTGTCCGGGATAGTTTGCGAATAGACAGTCCCGAATGCGCGTGCGGATGACCAAATCCTTTGACGATGAGATTTAAAGCGGCGGTCACCTCCGCTTCCCGCCGTGCGTCGCGCACGATTTTTTTGAAGCGCTTGGTCAGTTCAACGGAAATCATCTTTGCTCCCGGTGAACCGCGTCACTTCACCGCGCGCTCGTGCGGCTTTGATTTCTTTGCCGATCTTTTTTTCCGCTTTCGCCATTTCCGCCGCGTTCAAACCATATTCCTGAAGCGCGTAATCGGCAGAGACGACTTCGACTGGACGCAAGGCCACGATTTTCCCCTCATAAACAAAGCCGACATCTTCGCCCTCGGTCGCTTTCTTGAGCCAATAACCGAGTCGCCCACGGCCTTCCGTAATCGTCAAAGTTTTCATACGCTCATTATAGGCTCGGCTGCTTAACATTCAAAGCAATTCGATTGCGGCACACCGTGCGAATATTTTTTTTATTTCTGGCGAGACCGGTTTTGACGGGCGGAAAAACTCTGAACAGCCGCGAGGCATGTCATACTTGGTATGATGGGAGAGATAGATTAAATGTTTGTCGAATTGAAGATCACGGTGCATCTTCATCGCGCCTCTGAATCCTCAAGAACACGCTAACTCCGAAGCTAACCGCAGCAAATAAACTCGCAATAATCACGTGTGCTATTGCTGTGATCGTCTTCGTATCCGTCTCTATCTCCGACGAGAGGTGTAACTCGCGAAATGTGAGCCAACGAGTAATGCCATAGGTGCCAGCGATCAAAGCGTAAATAACGGCGGAAATTGCTAATCCTGTAATGCATCTCAAAAGAAAAATTCTGGAATTAGATTTCATTGCCGCTGTGCTACGTCTTGGGAGTAGGTTCCTCGAACGACTCTATGCTGGACGTAAATTTCTGTCGAGATTGATTTGCTATTCAGGGACGGCAACATGCCATCCCTCCCGTTAAATCTCGCCGCTTGCCATTCCCATCGCCCGTTTGTTTAATCCCCGCGTGCAGCATCAGCAAACCATCAATCGGCCCGCGAACTTTTCCGGCGTCGGCTTGCATAGCGGCAATCGCGTGAACATGACGTTTCTGCCCGCGCCACCCAACACCGGCATTCGCTTTCGCCGCGTTGACCTCGCGGACAAACCGGAAATCGAAGCGCGCGTCGAGAATGTCACGGAAAACAATCGCTCCACCACGATCGCCAAAGGCAACGTCAAAGTTCATACCATCGAACACGTGCTCGCCGCGTTCGCCGGTTATCACGTGGACAATGCCATCGTTGAACTCGATTCCAATGAACCGCCCATCGCTGACGGCAGTTCGCGCGAGTTCTGCAAAATGATTGAGACGGCCGGCATTGTTCCGCAGAGCGAACGCCGTGAACCTTACAAAGTGACCGCGCCGATTGAACTCACGATGGGCGAAACAGAAATGACTCTCTTTCCGGGCGAAGGTTTCAAAATCACCTGCACCAGTTCGGACAAAGGCGGGCGTTTCACGCAGTTTTACAGTGTTGAACTCACGCCGAAGACGTGGGAGAAGGAACTTTCACACGCGCGCACGTTTTGTTTTTACGAAGAGATTGAATATCTCATCAAGAACGGCCTGATTCGTGGCGGCAGTCTGGAGAATGCCGTCGTTATTCGCGATGATGCGGTGCTCACGACGGAACCGCTGCGTTACGCCGAAGAGTTTGTTCGACATAAAATTCTCGATATCGTCGGCGACCTCTCGTTGATTGGACGTCCGATCCAGGGACATTTAATTGCGGTCAAACCGAGTCACGCGGCGAATTGTGAAATGGCGCGTCTCGTCACTGCTCAAATGCAAAAACCGATTCGCGCAGCGCAGGCGTTCGGCCCGCCGCCTCTCAGTGTGCCAAAAAATCCTGACGCGGCCAAAACTGAGATGACCGAAATTCCAAACGAAGGCCGCTCTATGGACACGATGCAGATCA
>JBEEGR010000164.1:0-5987 GCA_041166985.1 Verrucomicrobiota bacterium
AACCGCCCGTTCGCTTCGCGTTGCAGACTCGTCAAATCGTAAAGCAACGGCGACATCGAAGTCGTCGGTTTACTTTCTTCGGTGACGATGCCCGGTTTGCCGAGACATTTCTCGCGAATCGCTTCAGCGAATTTAACATCCCAGACGCGCTCGGGCTTGAGTTGGTCGTCGCCCTCTTTTTTGGCAAATTTCTCGTCGAACCAACGTCCCGGATACTCGCCGGCTTCCGCTGTGAACGTTCCGTGAATCTCCCAGTAATCGCGCGAGATGAATTTTTTGATCCGCTCTTCGCGCTCAACGAGAATCGCCAGCGTCGGCGTCTGCACGCGGCCAACCGTCGTGAGATGAAAACCGCCGGTCTTCGAGTTGAACGCCGTCATCGCGCGCGTGCCGTTGATGCCGACGAGCCAATCAGCTTCCGAACGACTCGTTGCCGCGTCGGACAGCGGTTGCATGGACACGTCATCGCGCAATGTTGCGAACCCCTCGCGAATCGCGTTGGCCGTCATGGATTGCAGCCAGAGTCGTTTGATGGGCTGCTTCGCTTTCGTGTAGCGGACGATGTTGCGGAAAATTAATTCGCCCTCGCGGCCGGCGTCGCAAGCATTGATGAGCGCGTCCACGTCCTTGCGCTTGATGAGCCGCGCCAAAACCTTGAGACGGTTTTCATTTTTTTCAATCGGCGTGAGATCAAAGTGCGGCGGGATGACGGGCAGACATTTAAAAGTCCATTTGCCGCGCGCCGCCTCGACGCCCTCCGGCGGAACGATGGTCAGCAAATGGCCGACCGCCGACGAGATAACGTAGTCGTCATTCTCGTAGTAGTCTTCGTGCTTCTGAAACTTTCCGAGCGCCTTGGAAATATCTCCGGCGACGGACGGCTTCTCCGCAATGATCAAGGCCTTGCCCATATTTTTCCTTGCACCAACTTCAAAAAACAAAGTTCTCTGCGCGCAAGTTGGCGGAAATTGGCTCAAAGCTTCAGCGATGTCAAAGGTTTCGTTGAAACTGTAGCGGCGCTCTGTGAGCGTCGTGGGTTGAATAAGCGGCGGTCACAGACCGCCGCTACAAGCTCACTTTCCAATACAAAACTGGCTGAAAATCGCGTCCAGTAAATCTTCCGTCGTGGTCTTCCCAACGATCTCGCCAACGGCATTCACTGCGATGCGCAGGTCCATCGCGGCGAGTTCCAATGTGTTCCCGGCGCGCAAAGCTTCGATAGTTTGCATCGTAGAAGTGCGCGCGCGGTTCAACGCATCCTGATGGCGCGAGTTGATCATCACCTGCAACATCTCGGTTTTGATTTCGCCGGTCCAAACGAGCGCTTTGATGGCATCCTTGAGCGCTTCGATACCTTTGCCACTCAGGCAACAAACATCCACGACTGATCCGCAGTTCTCCCTCTCCTCCCCCAAAGGAGGAGAGGGCCGGGGAGAGGAGGCTGTTAAATTTTCTAGCTTCATCGGCAAATCCACTTTATTTCGAACCAGAATTCTTTTTTTCCCAGCGAACTCAGTCAGATAATTTTTATCCGCCTCAGTCAACGGCTCGGAAGCGTCGAGCACATGCAAAATAAATTCCGCCTTCTCCAGCGTCTCGCGACTGCGGCGAATACCTTCGATCTCAAGTTCATCGCCCGACTCACGCAACCCCGCCGTGTCAATGAACACCACCGGCAAACCACGGATGTTCGCCGTCTCTTCAATCGTGTCGCGCGTCGTGCCGGGGATCGGCGAGACGATGGCGCGGTCATGACCGAGCAGTTGATTGAGCAAGCTTGATTTGCCCGCGTTGGGCCGGCCGATAATCGCGGCACGAATGCCGCGACGCAAAATTTGTCCTTCGTTGGCCGTGCGCAGAAGTTCATCCATGAAATCCACGCCGCTTTGAAGTCGCGAGAGAAGTTGTGCCATCGTCTCTTCCGCAATGTCCTCCTCTGGAAAATCAATATACGCCTCGACATGCGCGAGCGTTTTAATCATGTCATCGCGAAGCTGGTTGATGCGTTGCGAAAGTTTGCCCGCGAGTTGTTCATTGGCGGCGCTCAAGGCGAGTTCGGTGCGCGAATGAATCAAATCAGCGACCGCTTCGGCCTGCGCGAGGTCAATGCGGCCATTCAGAAAAGCGCGGCGCGTGAATTCTCCCGGCTCGGCGAGGCGCGCGCCGCTGGCAAGCGCGGCGTCCAAAACCATTTTCGCCGGGAGCAGACCGCCGTGACAGGTGATCTCGACTACATCTTCGCGGGTAAATGTCCGTGGCGCGCGCATTACGGAGACAAGGACTTCATCAATCGTTTTTTCGTCGCGAATGATGTGGCCAAATTGAATCGTGTGCGTCGGCGCAGCGGAAGGTTTGAGCGAACTTTTTCCGACAGGTGAAAATATTTTGTCCGCCACCGCGAGCGCTTGCGTGCCGGAAAGACGAATGACGGCCAACCCGCCTTCGCCGAGCGGCGTGGCAATTGCGGCTATGGTGTCTTCAAACATGGGGAAATTACTAATCGCAAATTTCAAATTGCGAATGATTTGTCATTCGATATTCGTAATTTGAAATTTAATCATGCTGGCAACCGCCCCGTGCATTTTCCGCATCGCGACCTTCGAGCAACAGCCGCGCTTTTTCGTAACTTTTCTTGTGCAGATAATGCAACAGATCCGGCGAGGCGTTTTTTGGCAATTGCCGGGTCAGTTCGTCGAGACGCGAAAAGTACGCCAATAAATCGGGCTTGGGATTCGCCGTGGGCATGGATTTTACGGCGCTGTCCAAGTCCGCGAGCGTTTGGAGAATGGCGTGTTCGGTGTCGGTCATTTCAGGAAAGGCAAATGCTCGATCAGCCTGGCCACAATAGCATCCAGCTTTGGAAATTTACCCATGAGATAAAACGCGGTGAAGAAACGCGTCAGTCCCGTCACGAGTCCCAGCAACAACGTGCTCGTCAGATAAAGTCCAAAAGCGTGCGGCGGATCCGGCAGCATCACGCGCGGAATTCCGTGATAAAGAATCCCCGCCGACAGGATAATTCCGATGGCCCACGTCACCCACGGCGAGAGGTTCGGAAAAATATCAAATATTCGCATCAAAAATACCGGGCTCAATCCGTAAGCCGAGACGGTGAACGCCTGCGTGAACGAATGGCGGCCATGAAATGTTTCCCCCAGCGACTTTATCAAACGCGCACCGGCGATGATGGCGACCAATGCCATGATAATTTGAAATACTTCGTAAACCAATGCTTCCGCCAGCGATAACGTGGCGACCTGCATGATTTCCCCGCGCGGTTTGCCCCAACGAATCAGGCCGTACCCTTCCACCGCCGACACAATCAGCACCAGTGGCAGCACATGCACCAGCAAAATAAATACCCACGCGCGTTGCTTGGCGACAATACGATCCCACGCGACAGCAGGCTCAAAAATCAACAACAGAGCTTTAATCATCCCGCCAAAGTGTTATCGGGCGGCAGCGTGCCTGACAACTAAATACCATTCAAACGCCGCCGAGCCATTGACATCGCACGCCTGTTTGCGTTCAGATGATCGCAGAATCATCTGAACTATGAATGCCTCGCATTTTCTAAAACACTGTTCGGTCGCAATGCTTTTAATGACGCTTGCGATTCTGTTCGCCGGATGTGCGACGCAGAAAAAAATCGACTGGGCCGGACGGATCGGCAATTACACGTTTGACCAGGCCGTCACGGAACTTGGCCCGCCAGACAAACAGGCAAAATTGCAGGACGGCACCGTCGTTGCCGAATGGCTGGTTCGCCGCGGCTACACTTATGTTTATTCCTCGCCGGCTTTAGCTTAATATTATCCTTACTCGTTCGGCGGGCCGTCGGCGGGAGTTGCTTCGGGAACTTCGCCCGACTTTTATCTGCGACTGACCTTTGCGCCGGATAATCGTCTGAAAGCGTGGAAAAAATTCGCAAAATAACTTCCGTTGAAGTGCGGCGTATGCTTAACTCGCTGACATGAATGTTGACCTTGGCATCTGGGGCAAACTCACGCGCGTCGTAGTGTTTCTCCTTCTGCTGGCGGGCCTCATGATGATCGCCGTCTGGTATCTGCCGCTCATCCGGCAAAACGAACGGATGCGCAAAGAAATTTTCCGGCTTCAGGTGCAGGTGGAAAAGGAAGAACAGACCAACAAACAACTAAAAGTCGCGCTTGACGCTTTGAAATACGACACCAACGCCATTGAACGGCTCGCCCGCGAAACGCTACGCTATGCCAAGCCGGGTGAAACGGTGGTGGTTTTTGAAAGTCAGGCGACGAATCAAGTTGTGCGGTAGCCAGAAACGAACTTCAGAAATGTAACCGGCATTTTATGAGTGCAAAAACACAAACAGAAAATCATGGTGCCACTGAGCGTAGTTCCAGTGCTGAAACGGTCGTCGGCTTTGCGATTCTGGGCTGCCTGATTGCAGGCGGCGTCGGCATTGTCAAAGCCTTGGATATGACGAGTGGAATTGATGTTCTGCTTTGCTTGCTCGGTTCCGTGGCCGCCTTTGGCATGGTGTTCTACATTTACTTTCGGAAGGGTTGAGAAAAAAACCAACCTGACACCTGACACTTCGCACCTGACACCTTCTCACACCGTCATGATGTCTTTTTCCTTCGTGACCACGTGCGCGTCAATCCTGGCGCTGTAATTGTCGGTGAGTTTCTGAAGTTCCTTTTCCGCCTTCTCAACTTCGTCCTCGGTCACGCCGCTGTCATGCGCGTGCTTTTTGATTTGCTCCATCGCATCGCGGCGGACGTGACGAATCGCCACCTTGCCGTCTTCGGCCATTTTTTTGACGATCTTGACGAATTCAGTGCGGCGTTCCTGGCTTAATTCCGGAAAGAAAATTCGAATCGTCTTGCCCTGCGTCGCGGGTGAGAGGCCGAGGTTGCTTTTCTGAATCGCCTTTTCAATCGCCTGCATGGAACCGGCGTCCCACGGTTGAATGGCCAGCGTGCGCGGCTCCGGCGTGGTGATGCCGGCCAGTTCGCGAATGCGCATCTGCGAGCCGTAAACCTCCACCAAAATATTCTCGACCAGTCCCGCTGACGCCTTGCCTGTGCGGACACCGGAAAATTCATTGATCACGACCTGTTCGGTCTTCTCCATTTTTTCTTCCGCTTCGAGCAGAATATCGTCCATTGCCATAAGTCCGCCGAAACTAGCAAACGGCAACCAAAGTGTATAGCAACAAACTTCTCTCGCGCGGAACTCCTTGAGAAAGCTGTCCGCACCGATACTTTAAACAACAGTGCTGACAGACATCGCCGCCATCATGCAAAACGACGAGCCAGCCTTGAAACTACTCGCGACCAAACGCGCGCTGGTCATCGGCCATCGCGGCTATTGCGCCGTCGCGCCCGAGAATACTCTGCCCTCGTTCAAGCTGGCGATGGATGCGGGCGCAGATCTGGTGGAACTGGATTATCATCACAGCAAAGACGGCACGCCGATGGTGTTTCACGATTTCATTCTCGCTCGCACCACCGATGCGCGAAAGAAATGGAAACGCCGACGAATCAAAATCGCCCAAAAAACCGCCAACGAACTTCAAACGCTCGATGCGGGAAGCTGGTTTGATCCCAAATTCACTGGCGCAAAAATTCCACTGCTGACAGACGCGCTGGTTTTTATTTGCGACCACGGCGGCGTGCCGCTCATCGAACACAAATCTGGCGATGCGAAAACACTTGCCCAGCTTTTACGCGAGCGAAATTTGATTAACAAAGTCGTAGTGATTTCTTTCAACTGGAAATTTCTGCGTGAGCTTCATGAATTGGAACCAGCGCAGGTTCTCGGTGCGCTCGGGCCTCCCGCACGACTGAGCAACGGCAGACGGCCAGCGCACGTTCGGCGCGGTCTGGCGGCTCGATTAAAGGACCTCGCCAGGACAGGCGCGAAGATTGCGATTTGGAATCCTCGAGTTTCAATACGAGCGATCCAACTGGCCCACGAGAATCACCTGAAAATCTGGATTTATA
>JBEEGR010000165.1:0-3172 GCA_041166985.1 Verrucomicrobiota bacterium
CGCAAAACAAATTAATTTTGCACAGGCATTCCGGTGGCTGCGGAAAAAATGGAATGTGAAACGTCTGCTTTGCGAAGGCGGCGGGGAATTAAATGATGCTCTTTTCCGCGCGGGCGTGGTGAATGAACTGCATCTGACCATCTGCCCGACAATTTTCGGCGGCCATAATGCTCCGACGCTGGCGGATGGAACAGGCCATTTAAAATTGTCTGATGCGGCACGGCTGCGGGTCAAATCGCAAAAGCAAATCGGCGATGAACTTTTTTTGATCTACGAAGTGATTCAGTAGAAGCGGAAGCGCAAAGCGGATTAGAAATCGGCGCTCCGGCCAGCGGAGGCCACACCGAGTTCCGGCGTGGCGCTTAAAACTTTTGCGTTGCGCTGCCGATTCGCCAGCATTGCGCCGCAAACCGCGAGTGCGATCAGGCTGATGATTTGCGACAACGTCAGCCCAAAATAATTCGGTGAATTGTCCGCGCGTAGAAATTCCAGCGTGAATCGGATCGCGCCGTAGCCGCCGCAGAAAGCGCAGAACACTTCACCGGCCCATGCACGATTGCGAAAGCGCCGCTGCAACCAAAACATCAACCCCACCGCCAGCGCGGCTTCGTAGAGTTGCACCGGATGCACGGGCAACGACTCGGTGGCGGTCAACGGCAGCAGGCCGAGTTTCTGATGTTGATTCAGCGCGCCGCAATCCAACGGAAAACGGACGGCAAAGGGAAACCGCGCGCTCGAAATCAGCGGCACGGTTTGCACCTGATAACGCAGGTTTGAATCCGCGAGCGCGGGAAATTGTTTTGCGTCCACACAAACATCGCCCCAGCAGCAGCCCGCCATGAAACAGCCGACGCGCCCAAACGCCAATCCAAGCGCGAGCGGCGCGGCCATTACATCCAGCAGATCGCGCAATCTCACGGGCATGAAAAAAACATAGGCGGCCAAAGCGGCAAATCCGCCAATGACACCACCATAAAAAACCAACCCGCCGCCCGTTTGCGTCAACGCCTGCCAGAGACTGTAGCCTTTTGGAAATTCGAAAATCCAACTGAAGACGCGCGCGCCGACAAGTCCCGTGATTGCCATGAGCAGCGTGACATTATCAACATGCCGCCGCTCCATGCCAATGCGGCGCGCGTTGAATCGGGCGACAAAATATCCCGCGATAATTCCTAACAGCAAGCAGAACGAATATGTTCCGATCACCGGTGAATGAATAAGAATCCGATGCATGTGAGCCTACGACTCCGATTGCCGACAAAAATAGAGTTCCGAAAAATGCCAGCTTCGAGGCTCTCGCGTCGAGGGGCGACGCAATGGAGAGGCGGGCTGGCTCGGACCAAAATTCTCATCGCGACGGCGAAGTTCGTGGAAACTGGAAATCTTATTGAATTCCAGGTTTAGTGACTTTCGTGAGGAAGCAAATTTCCAGCGGGCATTCATAAAGAGAAGGGACCAAGGCAAGCCGCAGGCATTTGCGGCTTGCCGCCCCGAAAAAAGGAGGGCGAGGAAAATTCCTAAGCCCTGCAAGGAGGGCTCGCCCTCAAATTATTTCAACTCGGCGTCTTGGCCTTGCATTCGCAGGTATCCATGTGCGGGGTGACGTGCTCGACGGCGCCCGTTGATTTCGCTTTGCATTCGCAGTTGTCCACGCGTGGAGTAAAACCCGGGTTCAGCACCGTCCACCCGATTACTCCCGCTGCCATTAGTTTAGCTAGTGTTATCATAGGTTTATTCTGATGTGTCCTTTTTAAAAAATTTGATGAGTTTCTACAATCGGGTGTGCACCCCAAGGGAACTGGAATCTTTTCCGCATCCATTACGCGCAAGCGGGATGTGGTTCCAACACTTGCGTTTCAAAACGTTTGAGGCAAGCTGCGGCGGTTGAAAAAAATCTCCCTCAACACATTTGTTCGCAGCCGTTTTCCTCTGGCGCTGTTCGCCGGACTTTTGCTCGCCGCTTCATTCCCGAAAATTGGCATCGCGGGATTTGCGTGGATTGCGCCGGGCCTGATGCTCGCCATTGCGCTTGGCAAAAATGGGCGGCAAAGTTTTCGACTCGGTTACGCGGCTGGCTTCGCGCATTACCTCGCGTCGCTTTATTGGCTGTTGAACATTCCCGTGACCGGTTTTCCGATTCTGGGCTGGGTGGCGCTCTCGGCTTTTCTCGCGCTGCTGACCGGGACGTGGGTTTGGTTGTGTTTGAAAGCGCTAGGTGTCAACCAGGTGTCAGGCGAAAATAAATGGATCGAGCGGCTGAAAGAAATTTCTTCCTGGAGTTGGACCCGAAGAATTTTTTGGACGCTCGGCTGCGCGGCAACCTGGGTCGCGCTCGAAATGACCATCGCCCGCCTTTTCGGAGGATTTCCCTGGAACCTTCTCGGAGCCTCGCAATATCGCCTGCTCCCATTGATTCAATTTTCCTCGTTCACCGGCGTTTACGGCGTGTCGTTTCTCATCGTGTGGACTTCGGTATCGCTGCTCTGCGCTGTTGCCACCATCATCACTCGACCCGATCTCCGCTCGGTATGGATTGGCGAAATCATTCTACCAATGCTGGCGCTGGTCACTGCTTTTACGTTTGGGTTTCACAAATTGCGGCAGCCTCCAGTAGCTGCGCGTGAATTGAGCGTCGCTTTGATCCAACCGAGCATTCCGCAAACGATGATCTGGAATCAGGAAAATGATTTCGCGCGGTTCCAGAATTTAATTCAACTCTCGGAACAAGCGTTGACCAATCACGTGGACGTATTGCTGTGGCCGGAAGCGGCGACGCCCAGTTTCGCGGCGCGCGACACGAATTTTTTTCCCGTCATCAGCCAACTCGCACGCGAACATCGCGTTTGGATCATCCTCGGCTCCGACGACGCCGGACGGCTGGAGCATCCGACTGAAAAAGAACAATACGAATATTACAACGCCAGTTTTCTCGTGAGTCCATACGGGGAATTCGTCGCGCGTTATCGCAAACGCAACCTGGTGATCTTCGGCGAATACATTCCGTTCGAACACACCTTGCCGTTTATCAAATGGCTCACGCCCGTCACGGGCAGCTTCACGCCCGGCGACAAAGCCGTGCCGTTTGAAATGGAATTGGCGGAGCGCCGAGCACCCGTCCGGCCCGATTCGGAAAATAGGCAACTGGCCGAGCCGGCGCGCGGTGTTCCAATCC
>JBEEGR010000166.1:0-5620 GCA_041166985.1 Verrucomicrobiota bacterium
CCATTGGTTTGCAAGCAAATCATCCAAGGTCCATGGAAACAAAAACCCCTCCCGATTTTTCGGGAGGGGTTTGATAGTTTCTAACTGCGGTTAGAATTTGTAGATGACGTTCGCCGCGAGCATAAACGCATTCTTGCGGGTCGGGTCACCAAACGAGCTGTTTGAGTTCGAGCCGAAGAATTTGTCGTTGGAATGATCCCAGCGGAATTCAACGCGGCTGATGACGTTCTTCCACAGGTCGTATTGAGCGGTGGCAGTAACTTCATATACTTTCGCGCCGAATCCGTTGGCGCCGAAATCGTCTTCTTCGAAGAGATCGGCTTTGTCGTGCATATATTCACCACGCAGATGCAGGCTGAGTTTTTCAGTCGCCTGATAGGAGGTGTAGAGGCCAACCACGAAGGTATTGCCGCTATTGGACGCGACCTCATCGTTATCCTTCGAACCCGGGCCGTGATGATCGACGTAATCGAAGGTGGCACCGAGTTTCAAACCGGTAACGGGCGTGCTCAGCGTTGCGCCGGCATACCAACTGGTTTGGCTGGTTCCATCCGCGGAAGCATTGAAGCCATTGATGACACCGCCGCTGAACGTGGAACCCGACAGGAAGCCCCATTGTTCGGGAGCAGTGATGGCGAAGGATCCCATATAGGTCTTATAGGATTCAGCCTGAGGCGGGTTGGCGCGACCATTGATCATGGATCCAAACGTATTAGCAACGCCGCCCGACAATGAAACCATGTCATTAATGCGGTAGGTCGCCAAGACGCCAGTGTGGGTGGTCGGCTCCACGGTGAAGCCATAGGAACGAGTGTAGTTCGGGTTGTTCGGCGAGGCGAGGGATTCGTAGCCGATCACAGTATCGAACACACCGATTTTCCAATCAATGCCGTTGCCGACCGGCATGCGCAGAGCCACATAGGCTTGGCGGATGGCGAAGTCAGAGCTGGAGCCGCTGGAAACGGAGCCGAGCGCATTCGCATCGGGTCCCATCCAAAGATCGACATGATAGCCGGAAGCCCATTCGGCTTCGTTGAGCGGTTTGTCGAGGCTCAATTGAACGACGTTCAAATTGAAACCATCGGCTTTGCCCGCGCCACCGAACGAATAGGGCGGCGTGTGTTCATTGCCGGTCCCGAAGTTCCATTGCATTGAGGTATCCACATACCCGCTGAGGGTGGTGGATGATACGGCGGTCCAAACGGATTGAGGTGCCTCTTCCGCTTTTACTGCCGAGTTCAGACTAACTATACCGACTGCTGCCAGACTTAATGTCCATTTATTAAACTTCATTGGTTCCTCCAGTGTTAGTTTTGTTTATTTTTGTACACTTGCGTTACTAATTGCGTACACAGACAGGGGTAAAAACAGTTTACCCCGGCACCGACCCGGTGCATTTGCGGCATTGATAGGGAAATCCCCGTGGTTTGACAACAAGTTTTTTTCGTGGAATCCCCCCTGCGACTTGACGCATTTCGAAGAATTTCAAAGAGTTCTTTGGATTTTATGGGCAGATGTATGAGCTTAAGGCATTCTCAATAAATGGTTCCGGCGGCCTTTTTCCTCGCAGGAAAGATTCGCCGCCTGGTTTAAGTGGAATACAGACTGCTTAACCAGAACCGATCTGTGACCGAATCTGAGTCTTGCAATTAAGCGCGACAGTTATTATCAACAGAGCGGTCTAAAAAATATGCCATCCTTTGTTTACGTAGCACGAGAGACAGCCTCCGGCCGGGAGATCCGCAGTTCAGTGGAAGCGGCTACCGAGCAGGCGGCCATTTCGGCTTTGCTGAATCGAAATCTGCTCGTGGTTTCCATCCAGGAAAAGATTGGCAAAAAAGGCCGCACCAGCGGCGGTAAAGTGGCTTTGCAGGATTTGGTGGTTTTCACTCGCCAGCTCGCCACTATGGTGGATGCCGGTATCGCCATGGTTCAATCGCTCCAAGGCCTCGCGGAACAAACGACCAATAAAGTCATGCGCGACGTCATCAGAGACGTCACCACCCGTGTGGAGGGGGGCGATAGTTTTTCCGAAGCGCTGCAAAAACATCCCAAAGCCTTCAGTCGGCTTTATGTCGCCATGGTTTCTGCGGGTGAACGAGGCGGTTTGCTGGCGGAAATTTTAAGCCGATTGGCCACCTATCAGGAAAATGCCGCGCGGCTTCGCAAAAAAGTGAAATCCGCAATGATGTATCCCATCGTGGTGACCGTGGTGGCGATTATCATTACCACGTTCCTGCTTGTGAAAATCGTGCCGGTGTTTGGCGACGTTTATTCCGGCTTTGGCGCCAAACTCCCCGCCCCTACCCAGTTCCTCATTGATCTCAGCAATTTCGTCAAACATTACTTCCTTCTGTTGATCCTCGGCGCGGGAGGAATTGTTTACGGCTGGCTGTATTTTATCAAAACGCCGACGGGACGGGAGTTCTGGGATGCGCGCCGGATTAAACTCCCCATCTTTGGGCACATTGCCCACAAGATTTGTTTGGCGCGATTCACCCGCACGCTGGCTTCACTCATCCGCAGCGGTGTGCCGATTCTTGAAGTGCTGCAGATCGTTTCTCAAACCGTTGGCAATGTCATTATGGAAAAGGCCATTCGGGTCGCTGCCAGCGATATTGAGCGCGGAGAAAATATTTCTGTCGCTTTGGCGAAGCATCCCATTTTCCCCAATATGATCATCCGCATGATCACCGCCGGGGAGCAGACCGGCAAAATTGACAATATGCTGGAACGCATTTCCGACTTCCTCGACGAAGAAATTGAAACGACGCTGGCCGGAATTACTTCGCTCATTGAACCTATCTTGATCGTCTTCCTCGGCGTTGTCGTCGGCGGCATGGTCATTTGTATGTTCCTGCCGATCTTCAAGCTGGCCGACGTCGTCAGCGGAAATAAATAGCCTTTGAGCCATTGCGTCCTGCTCTACGCGGGACGCAATGGGGCGCGAGGTTCCGCTTGCCGGTGATTCGCTTTTTCCACTAGCCTCGCAGCATGGCCAAAGTGCTTTTGGTGGATGACGAACTGACAATGGTTCAAATGGTCAGCGAACTTCTTCGCCAGGAAGGCCATGATGTTTTTCCTTTCACAAATGGCGCGGCGGCCGTGGCGGCCCTCACCACTCATGCGCCCGAACTCGTAATCACCGACTTGTATCTCGACAAAACCCGCGCGCACGGAATGGAAATTCTCGAAAAAGCCCGCGCCCTCCATCCGCCCGCCGTGGTTCTCGTCATCACCGGCTTTGGCTCCATCGAAACTGCCGTCGAAGCGATGAAGCACGGCGCTTTTGATTATCTCGAAAAACCATTCAAGCTCGAGGAACTCAAACTCGCCGTCCGGCGCGCGCTGTCCTATAACGCCGCCATTTCCGAAACCGCTTTTCTTCGCAAGCAACTCAAGAAGAAATATCATTTCAGCCAGATCATCGGCAACGCGCCGAACATGCACGACGTGTTCAAAATGATCGAACGCGTCGCCAACACCGACAGCACCATCCTCGTCCTCGGCGAAAGCGGCACCGGCAAGGAACTCGTCGCCCGCGCATTGCATTTCAACAGCAATCGCCAGCACGCGCCCTTTGTGCCGATCAATTGCAGCGCGCTGCCTGAAAACTTACTCGAGTCCGAACTTTTCGGTCATCGTCGCGGTTCGTTCACTGGCGCGATCAACGACAAGAAAGGTCTCTTTCAGGAAGCCGACGGCGGCACGATTTTTCTCGATGAAGTCGGCTCGATGTCGCCAATGCTGCAAAGCCGTTTGCTGCGCGTCCTGCAGGAGCGTGAAGTTCGCCGCGTCGGGGACAACACGCCCATCTACGTCAACGTCCGCGTGGTCGCCGCCACCAATGAACCGCTGGAAGCGAAAATCAAGGCCGGCACGTTTCGCGAGGACCTTTATTACCGGCTGAACGTGATTCCAATTCAGATGCCGGCGTTGCGCGAGCGGCGCGACGACATTCCCCTGCTCGTTACTCATTTTCTCCAGCACAAATCGAACTCCCGGACGGGCCACACCTTTCAGATTACCCGCCAGGCCATGGAAGTTTTGTCCGCATACGATTGGCCGGGCAACGTGCGCGAACTGGAAAACGCCATCGAACGCGCGGTTGCATTGTGCGACGGCGAAATCATCCACGTCGGCGATCTTCCGCCCGCTATCGTCCAGAAAACCAATCTCGGGAATACAGATGCGGAATCTCCGATCGCAGCGGCATTGCCACCGGTCCCCGAATCCGCGCTTTACCCGTTGTCCAGAACCTCCGAGGCCGTGTCCGGCGCGCTGAAATCCAATGAACCGCTGGTGCCGCTGAAAACATTTTTGCACAATCAGGAAGCCGTCTATTTGAAGCGCGTTTTGGAACAGTGTGACGGCAACAAAGAGAAAGTTGCTCTCCAGCTCGGCATCAGCCTGGCCACGCTTTATCGCAAGCTGGCCGGTGAAGACCACGAACCATAAGTGTCCGTATTTTGCCAATTTTGGTGTGAGAAATTTCATTTGTCTTCCCCTTCGCCGACCTTATTATTTCGCCTCGCTGCGCCGGTGCAGTCCTGAACCTGAAATAGAACTATTATGCCATTGACCCACACGAAAGACCTGTTCGCCAAAGCCCTGAAAGGCAAATACGCCCTCGGCGCATTCAACGTCAACAACATGGAACTCATCCAGGCGATCGTTGAAGCCTGTGAAGAAGAAAAAGCCCCGTTGATGCTCCAGATTTCCAAAGGTGCGCGCCAATACGCCAATCCGGTCTATCTCAAAAAACTCATCGAAGCCGCCGTCAGCCTGTCCAACATTCCCATCGCGGTCCACCTCGACCACGGCGACACATTCGAGTTGTGCAAGGAATGTATTGATGAAGGATTCACCAGCGTGATGATTGACGCCTCGCACGAACCGTTTGAAAAGAACGTCGAGATCACCAGGAAAGTTGTCGAATACGCGCACAAACATAATTGCTCCGTCGAATCCGAACTCGGCCACCTCGTCGGCGCGCAGTTCGACGAAGGCGAAGAAGGCGGCGCGCATTCCATGAGCGGTCATTACACCGTGCCGGAAGAAGCCGTGAAATTCGTCAAAGAAACCGGCTGCGACTCACTCGCCATTGCCATCGGCAATTCCCATGGCGCTTATAAATTCAAAGGTGAACAACACCTCGACCTCGAACGCCTCAAGCTCATCAAGAAAGCGCTCATGGAAGCCAATCTCGGTGATTACCCGCTGGTGCTGCACGGAGCTTCGAGCGTCCCGAAACATCTCGTGGATGAAGTCAACAAATACGGCGGCAAAATGCCCGACGCGCAAGGCGTGCCGGAATCCGACATCGAAATCGCGCGCCGCGTCGGTTGCACGAAGGTGAACATTGATACCGACCTCCGCATCGCGATGACCGCCGCCATCCGCAAAGTGTTCGCGGAAAAACCCGGCGAATTCGATCCGCGCAAATTCCTCGGACCCGCGCGTCAGGCCGTCAAAGACCTCGTCCGCCACAAAGTGAAGAATGTCCTCTGCTGCGCCGGCCACGCGTTCGACTGATTCAATTCAAACAACTATTCTGCAAACGCGGTTTGTCTTTGAGGCAAACCGCGTTTTATTTCCAATAGAAGGCAAAATTTTTGCT
>JBEEGR010000167.1:0-4200 GCA_041166985.1 Verrucomicrobiota bacterium
ACTTTGAGTCCCAGCTTGTGCGCCGCAAAATCTCCGACCACGGCTTCGCGCCGACCGGGATCAAACCACGCTCCGCCCGGTTGAAGCGTAAAATGTTTGCCGGACGCGTATTCAGTCTTCTCGAATAAATCCGGCGTCGTGCCGACCAGCCGATATCCGTGAAAGTTGTCGCCGACGGCCAGCGGCACAGCGAGTTCGACGCTCGGATTTTTTTGAATATCGAGGAAGTCCTGCCACGCCAGATTACCCGGCGAAGTTTCCAGATGAAAAACAGAATTCAACACCAGTTGCAATTTCGAGCCGCGCGCGCCCAGCACGGCATCGAAGCCCGCATTCACGCCCGTGAACGTGGCCTGTGACTGCTGTTTCACCACCCACACGGACATGAGCAAACCGCCCGCCAGCGCGACCGACACAGCCGTGACGACCGTGGACAACGCATGCTGGCGCAGGCTGCGCAGGACAATGCCGCCGATGTTCACACGCTCACCTCTTTCGCGAGGGCTTGATTCATCTTATGAAAATCGCCGACGTGTTCGAATTGGCCGAGTACTTCGCGGTCGTGGCTCACGAGCAACAGTGCCGCGCCGTTTTCACGACAGGCTTCACGGATCAATGCGAGTGATTCGCGCGCGTTCTTATGATCGAGATTGCCCGTTGGTTCGTCAGCGAGCACGAGCCTGGGCTTGTTTGCCATTGCGCGAGCGACCGCAACGCGCTGTTGTTGACCGGTGGAAAGCTGGCGCGGGTAATGATTTAATCGTTGGCCCAGGCCGACTCGTTCCAGTAATTGCCGTGCAAAGGCACGATCAACGCCTGCGCCAAATGACATCCCGAGCAAAACATTTTCCAGACACGTATAGCCTTGCAGTAAATTGAAGGTTTGAAAAATATAGCCGATTGAAGTCGCGCGCAGCCGGTCGCGTTTGGACTCGGGCAGCAAAGCCATATCAACGCCGTCGAGTGAAATCTCTCCCTTGTCGGGCTTAAGAATCCCGGCGATCAGATTCAGGAATGTCGTTTTGCCCGAACCGCTTTCGCCCGCAAGCGCAACCTGCATCCGCTCATCAATGGAAAACTCCGGCACGTCCACGATGAGATGCCAGCCATTCTCAGGCGCGGCGAACGATTTTTTGAGTTGCGAAATGTTGAGCAGTGGCATGGGAAATTTAAGTTCAGAGCGCGAACCACTTTTTGTAATTCACGCACAGATTTTCAATTTTCAGGATGGCATTCATACGTTATTGAATGCCACCAAGGGCGGCGCAGTTTTGCGCCAACCCTCGGTGGTTGTCTCGGAGGAGGAACTTCCAGAGATTTGCCGCGAGATTTATTTCGCCGCCTCAACAAACGTATGAACAATGTAGTCCATCATCTCAATGTATGTGTCGGTGTTCGGCACGGCTTTGGGCATGATGGGCAGTTTAACGAGTTTCGCGCCGGTCTGTTGCGCGATGAGCTTCGGAACTTTTTCCGGGAACTGCGGTTCGCGCGCGACAATTTTTACATGCTCGGCTTTCATGGACGCCACGAGTTCCGAAATATGACGCGGGGTCGGGTCAACCAGCGGCTTTAGTTCAATGGTGCCGAAATATTCCAGGCCAAAGCGCGCTGAAAAATACGGCCAGTGATTATGATAGGAAACGAACTTCGTGCCTTGAATCGGCTTCATCGCTGCCTTCCATTCGACGATTTTCGCATCGAGTGTTTTCAGGTACGCATCGCGATTGCGCGTGAAGTCGTCGCGATATTGCGGCGCGATATTCACGAGTGCGTTGTAAATGTTCTGGATCGCGGTTTTTGCCAGCACTGGATCGAGAATGTAATGCGGGTTGCCGTACGGATGCACATCGCCTTCCGAGTGGTCGGTTGACTTGGGCACTTCGAGCGGCACGATGCCTTGCGCGCAGTCCACGTAGCCGGGAGTTCCATATTGGATGTGAGGATTCTTGCTGGCTTCGAGCAGCGCGGGCAAAAATGCGTGCTCGCAACCAAATCCAACCAACACAATCAAGTCAGCCTTATTCAACTTTGGAACGAAGCTCGGCTTCATCGGAACGCCGTGTGTGTCTTCGATGCCAGTGGCCAGACTGAACACGTCAACGTGGTCGCCACCGATTTCGCGCGTGAAGTCGGCGAGGTCGGTGAGGGTTGTGATAACGCGGACTTTGTCCGCTGCCTGAATGTTTTGCGCAGCGAAAACAACTATGCCAACTACCGCAAGAGACAAGAGAATAAATATTTTTTTCATGATAAAATTTTCCTTTCGGGTTTAGCGTGCTTGCCAGCCGTGCGAATGCGCGCCGATAATCCAAGCCCATTGGAGATAAATAGCGTCATCCGATTTCAGGCCGGAGGCGCGCTCGTGTTCGGTGTGCGTGTATTGGAGACGCACCTGGTTCCAATGACTAAAAGCGTAGGTCAGATAGGGTGAATAAGCGAATGTCTCATCGCTGTGATTTTGCGCGTTCTGAACGTAGTCAAAAAGAAACCCGCCGCTCCATTGCCGTTGCCACTTGTAAGTCACGTAGGAATACAGACCGAGCGAGCCGATGGATTTTTGAAACTCATCGCCACTTAATCCGGGTGTGGGATTAGCTGAATCCAGGCTGCCATCGGGATCGGCCAGATAGCGGCTGTCGCTGTAGAGCAATTCCGTGCCCCAATCCAGTCTTTGGAATTGGTTATTCCGCAGCGGAACATAACTCAGCTTCAGATCCATGCCTGCGACACGGCGTTCATGTTCGGTCAACGTGCTGCCATTGGGCTGCACCAGCGCGCCACCGCGATCATGTGTTTCGGGATTGATCAAGCCGGAAATGCCGGTTTCCAATTGAATGTTCGGCGTCAAATCAAAATAGGTGGAAGCCCGCCCATAATAATTGAACCCGCTTAGAGTGCGGTACGCGCCGGGATTGTTGAGCGGGCTATCACCTCCGAAGCCAAGGCCGAAACCTGCCGTGAGACTGACGTAATGCGGCAGCGGCGGCAGCCAATTCAGTTGCGCTCCGTCAGTCCGCGACTCGCCACCGATATACTGGTCGAGCGCCAGTGGACGATTCACAAATGGCAACTCGTGATCATGAATGTAAGACAACTTTCCAAACTCGCCGAAGAACCGCCCCGCCTTCAGTTCCAGATTTCCCGGCAGTGAAGTGGTCTGCAACGCCGCTTCTTCCACGCCCAACGATGCCTCGCCCGTTTCCGCATCCGCCGCCGCATTGATCACGACGTAGGCCTTTGCGAACGGATCTACCGATGCCGACACGTTTAACTCTACCGAGCGTTGGTTGACATCGAAGCCACCCGGACGGTCATTGCCGGTGTCGGTGGAATTTTTCGAGTGATAAGAAAACACGGTTTCCCCCACCAGGCCAATGGCGGGATTGAATTCGTTTGGCCGCACTTTGGTCTGAGCTGCAACGACCGAGGCCACCTTATCGTTTAATTCCCTAAGCTGCTCGGAAGTCGCCGCCTCCGTCGGCGCAGTGGCTACCGGCGCAGCCGCTGGTTGTTGGGCCACTTGATTTTTGAGCGCTTCGATTTCCTTTTGTTGCGCATCGAATTTCTTTTCAAAGCTCTCGCGCATTTCGCGCTGCTGCCGCTCAAAGTTTTCCTGCATCTGCTTTAACTGCTGACTGAACTGACTTTCGCTATTTGTCTCCTGGGCCTGAAGCAATGTTGCACTCAAGCAAAGGGCAGAAGACCACCCTAAAAATTTTCTAATTCTCATAATTTTCTTCGGTTAAATATTTTTGCGCACACGTCATGCGCTATTTCAAAAACGGGAACGATGAGCCGAAAGGCCCAATTTACCACGATGGAAGAAACGAGAGAACCGGAGGAGCGCGCCCAAAGCAAAGCCGCAGATCAAAGAGGGAGGGCCTTGCCGCCAGGACGGGAGATAGACAAAAAATACAAAGCGAAACAAAAGCCAGGAAAAACAGGGCGACCACTGTCAGCGTGACTTTGCCTTGCTCCAGAAGCGTAGCCGCGCAGGAATGACTGTGCTTGGATGCATCCGGATGCAAATGATGATGCAACGAAGGGCTGACCGAAAGCACCGCGGCGATCAGCAATGAAACCACGAGCCAGCCAGTCAATACTGATTTGGCAACCCGGCGGACTCCCCACATTTTTGGTTCCAGTTGCAAGACGACAATAATCAAGCAAACCATCCCAACCTGTGCAAGGATGAAA
>JBEEGR010000168.1:0-14286 GCA_041166985.1 Verrucomicrobiota bacterium
CAAGTATGCGCTGAATTTCCATGGCTTCTTTCGGGCCGAGAAACAGTTTCGAACCGTCCAGATGCGAGCGGAACTCGACACCATGCGCCTGAATCTTGCGAATCTTGGCGAGGCTGAAAACCTGGAACCCGCCGCTGTCGGTGAGGATCGGTTTTTGCCAATTCATGAATTTATGCAGGCCACCGGCGGCGCGGATGACTTCGAGGCCGGGACGAATATTTAGATGATAGGTGTTGCCGAGAATGATCTGGGTGCCCATCTCAAGCAGTTCGCGCGGGTCAAGCGCCTTCACGCTGGCCTGCGTGCCGACGGGCATGAAGACAGGCGTTTCAATCACGCCGTGCGCGGTGGTCAGGCGGCCCAGTCGCGCTTTGGTTTCGGAATCAGTTTTCAGCAATTCAAACATCGCGCGATGTTTTAACGGAAAGACGAGCAGAGGCAAAGGCGCAAAGTAAGTCAGTGGTTCATAGTTTGTGGTTAGCAGCCGGTCTCGACTTGAATAGTATTTAGAAAAAACTACGCTCTTCAGTCAGAACCCCTGCGCATCATGAAAACAAAATCAGCCCTTAAATTTATTTTCGCTATCAGTCTTATGCTTTCCTCTTCAGTCCTGAGCCACGCTGAAGAAACTTTCGACACGTTGAAAGTCGGCACTAATGTTTTAAGCAATGTTCGCGTGATTCAGTCGTCGCCGGTGGATGTGCTGATCGGTTATGACGGCGGTTACAAGCGGATTCCGCTGCAGGAATTGCCGGACGAAATGAAAGCGAAACATCCTTACGATGCGTCGAAGGCAGCCGATTACGGGAAACAAAAAAAGAAAGAGACGCTCGTGAATCAGGCCCAGGTTGCGGCGCAAGGCAAGGCAGCGATGCGCGCGGCGTTTCTCCAAAGAGAAGCGAGGCTTCAGTCGGAAATTGACGCGCAACAGAAAGAACTGGCACGTCTGGACGCCGACATTCCCGTCCAAAACCTTTTGGCCAAGGGAAAAAAAGTCCGGTCGGCGGACCGAAGGCAGTTGGATCAGTTGCGAAACCAGAAACTCGATTTGCGCGACAAGATCTGGAAGTTGCAGGATGAACTGAAGAAAGTTCAGGAGCAGCGCAAGCAATACGAGTAGGGGTTTTCTTTGCCCCAAAGGCCACGAAGGCCGCAAAGCGGGTTGGATTTTTTCCTTGGCGGACTTTGCGGCCTTGGCGCGAGGCTTGAAATTAAATGGCGACGGTCACAGACCGCCGCTACACTTCGCCCGTGAAGCTTTCGGTCAAAAGCGATTATGCCACGCGCGCCGTGCTGGGTTTGGCGAAACATTTTCCCAAAGAAACCGCCCTGCGCGTGGAGACGCTGGCGGCGGCGCAAAAGGTCCCCGCTAATTATCTCGTGCAGATTCTCATCGAGTTGAAGGCCACCGGCATCGCCCGCAGTGTGCGCGGCAAAGAAGGCGGGTATCTGCTGGCGCGGCCGCCGGGAGAGATTTCCCTGGGCGATGTGTTGCGCGCGGTTCACGGTGAAGTGTTCGACACGCCGGCGTTGAGCGACGCCAATTGCGCGCCCGAACTTCGTCATGCCTGGCAACGGCTGAAAGCCACGGTGGATTCCGCCGCGGACGCGATTACGTTTCAACAGTTGCTCGACGAAGGCGCGGAGAAGGAAAAGATGTATTACATCTGAGTTGCGCTCAGAACGATGCCGCCGCAAAACCATTTCGGTTGTAAGTTGGAGAATTATCGCTTCCTGCAAGGCAAAACGTTTTTCCGATAGGGGTTCACCCCATATTTTATGCAGTCGCTCCTCTTTTATTTTTTGACATAACTGTCACAATATAAAATGTGTTCAATGTATTCATGGATAATTGAGCCGCCGACATGACAACCAAAACTTTAGCCACTCCGACGCTCTCATCGGCTCAACTCGCCCCTTCGGCGGATGGCCACGATATTCTCGATTCCGATCATTTGGTCCAATTTTATGAGACCGACACATTTCTCGTGGAGTCGGTCAGTAAATTTATGGGTGCCGGCCTCGGGACGGGCCAGGGTGGGATTGTGATCGCCACAGCGGCGCATCGCGAGGCCCTCGAAGCCCGGCTAAGAACGCAAGGCATTGACATCGCCGGCGTGAAAGCGCGCGGGCAATTCCTTTCGCTGGATGCGGCGGAAACACTTTCCAAATTCATGGTGAACGGTTCGCCGGACCCGGAGCGTTTTCAGAAAGTAATCGGGAGCGTGATCGCGCGGATGAGCAGCCGGCACACCGGCCTGCGCGCTTTCGGCGAAATGGTCGCGCTGCTTTGGGCTGATGGAAGCGGCGACGCGGCGATTCGGCTCGAACAACTCTGGAATGAACTGGCCGAAGAATATTCCTTCTCGCTTTTTTGCGCTTACCCGATGAACGGGTTTGGCGGCACCGCCAATGGCGAAGCATTCGCTCACATTTGCCATGAACATTCGCTCGTGCTGCCGGCGGAAAGTTATGGCGCGGCGAACCGCACGGCGGATGAGCGGCTGCGCAACATTGCCTGCCTGCAACAAAAAGCCAATTCACTCGAAGCCGAAATCGAAAAGCGCAAATGCGTTGAAGCGGATCTCCGGCGCAGCAAGGAAGAACTCACCACCTTCATAGAAAACATCTCGCTCGGCCTGCATTGGGTGGGCGCGGACGGAGTGATTCTTTGGGCGAACGCCGCCGAATACGAAATGCTTGGTTATACGCGCGAAGAATATATCGGCCATTCCATCACGGAATTCCATGCCGACCGCGAGGTCATTGAGGATATTTTGAATCGGTTGAATCGTGGGGAGAAATTGCATAACCAGGAGGCGCGGCTGAAATGCAAGGACGGCTCGATTAAAACGGTGCTCATTGATTCCAGCGTGCTCTGGGAAAATGGCCGCTTCGTCCACACGCAATGTTTTACGCGCGACATCACGGAACAAAAACTCGCGGAAAAAACCGGCCGGCTGTATGCCGCGATTGTGGAATCGTCCGAGGATGCGATTATCAGCAAAGACCTCAATGGCATCATCAACAGTTGGAACGCGGGCGCGCAACGCATGTTTGGCTACACGGCGTCCGAAATCATCGGCAAACCGATTCTGGTTTTGATTCCACCCGACCATTACAACGAAGAACCGAACATTGTCGACCGCATCCGCCGCGGCCAGCGCATCGAACATTATGAAACGATTCGTCGGCGCAAAGACGGCAGTCTGATCGAAATTTCATTGACGGTTTCACCGGTGAAAAATGCCGCCGGCCAGATCATTGGCGCTTCAAAAATTGTCCGCGACATTACCGAACAAAAACGCAACGAACGGGCGTTGACAGAGGCGCACCTGCAATTGGCCAAAGCCAAAGATGAACTGGAATTGCGCGTGCAGGAGCGCACCTCTTCCCTGCGCGAAGCCATCACGCAGATGGAGGAATTTTCCTACAGCGTCTCGCACGACCTGCGCGCACCGGTGCGCGCCATGCGCTGCTATGCGGAAGTGCTGTTGGAAGATTACGGCGAACGACTCGATGATCACGCCAAAAAATATCTGGACCGGATCGTCAGCGGCGGCACACGCATGGATCGGTTGATCGAGGACATTTTGACCTACAGCCGGTTGAACCGCCGCGAGATTCAACTGCAACCAGTCGCCCTTGACCGGCTCGTGCGCGAGATTGTTCAGCAATATCCGGAAATGCGTTCGGCCCGCGCCGAGATTGTCATTCAAGGAAAATTGTTGAGCGTCATCGGCCACGAACCGTCGCTGACCCAGGCCATTTCCAATCTATTGAACAATGCCGTGAAATTTGTCGCCTCCGGCGTGACCCCGCGCGTTCGGATTCGCACGGAACGTCGCGATGACCAGGTGCGTTTGTGGATTGAAGACAACGGCATCGGCATCAAACCGGAATATCAACATCGCCTGTTCGGAATGTTTGAACGCATTCACCCGGAAAAAAGTTACGAAGGCACCGGCATCGGCCTCGCCATTGTCCGCAAAGCGGCGGAACGCATGGGCGGAAAGGCGGGCGTGGAATCCGATGGTTTGACCGGCAGCAACTTTTGGATTCAATTACCCCCCGCGACGAACCCATGAGCAGCGAAAACCCAACAATTCTCCTGACGGAAGACAACGAAAACGACATTTTCTTTTTTCGGCGCGCGTTGCTTAAAGCCAGCACCAATTTTCCCCTGCAAGTCGCCGTGGATGGCCGGGAAGCGTTGGATTATCTCAGCGGCACCGGGAAATTCAGCGACCGCGCGCAATATCCGATTCCGTCCGTGGTATTTCTGGATTTGAAATTACCTTACGTGCATGGCCTGGAAGTTCTGAAATGGATTCGCGAACAGCCGTCGCTGAAAAATCTTCCGGTTTTTATTCTCACCTCATCCTCCGAAGACCGCGACCGCCAGAGAGCTGAAGAACTCGGCGCGAAAGCTTACTTCGTGAAACCCCCAACGCGCGAAATGGTTTTGGAAGCGATGCAGTTTCTCGACGAACCGGTTCCCCAACCGGCTGCGCTACCCTAAAAGATTCTTCAACTCCGCCGCGACGCGTGTGGGCGCCTGGCAGGAATTTCCCGAACAGAGATAAACCACCGCGCCATCTTTCGCCGGCAAAGTGCGCGCAAATTCTTCCACCGCTCCGATATTTCCCAGCACAACTTTGTTCGGCTGGTAAACGGAATGAATGGTCCGCAGTAATTCATAAAAATTCGCGGAATTCGTGCCTCCTGCGACAACCGCGCGTTTGGGCGGTTGCATCGAAAAATCCAAAGCCTGCAACATAAACGGCATTGCCTGCGGCACTTGTTGGAGACGATTGGCAAACAGCCGCAAACTTTTTTCCGCCGCCTCCGTGAATTCTTTGCGTCCGGCAATCACACCCAGTTTTAACAACGAAAAGATCGCCACGGAATTTCCCGAAGGTTCCGCGCCGTCGTAATCTTCCTTCACGCGCAGAATAAGGTTTTTCGTGTCCGCCGCGCTTTGCCAGAACCCGCCATTCTCCGTATCATAAAATTTCGCGAGCATCGCTTCCGCGAGCGCGATGGCGAATTCCAGATGCTGTGGCGCCAGCGTTGCCTCATACAACTCAATCACGCCCGACAGCAAAAACGCGTAACCTTCGAGCAGTTGAACATTGTCTCGCTCGCCATCACGCCAACGATGAAACAGGGTTTTGGTTTTTGCGTCCCAGAGTTTGCCTTGGAGAAAGGAAATATTCTTCTCCGCCGCCGCGCGATATTTTTCATCGCCGAGCACCGCATAAGCCCGCGCAAACGCGCCGAGCATCAAGCCATTCCATGACGCGAGCACTTTGTCATCGAGATGCGGGCGAACTCGTCTGCTGCGCACTGCGGACATTTTTTTCTTCGCAGATGCGAGTAAAGCGGCGTCGTTGTTTGGGACGGACGGCATGTTGCCGTCCCTGATCTTTTCTTGAATTGAAGTTTGGGACGGCGACACGCCATCCCTCCCAATTTGTTGAACGACGCTCAACACATTTAGATTCGGCAACGGAGTCGGATGACTATGGTCGGTAAAGTTTCCCTGCTCCGTAATTCCGAAGTAACGCACGGCCACATTGAATTCTTCCGGTGCGAGCAGTTTCGAGAGTTCTTCGCGCGTCCAACAATAAAATTTCCCTTCCTGTCCTTCGCTGTCCGCGTCTTCAGCGGAATAAAAACCGCCTTCGGCATGCGTCATGTCGCGCAAAACGTAATCGAGAATATCGCGCACGACGTCGGCGAACATTTTTGATTCGCCCGGAGGAACCAGCGCTGCGGAACCCTGATTTATTTTTTTCCCGGGTTCAGGGACTCGTGGAATTCGTCCCTCCGAAACCAGATAGGCATCCAGATAAAGTTGCGCGAGCTGCGCGTTGTCATAGAGCATTTTTTCAAAATGCGGCACGAGCCATTCGGCATCCACGGAATAACGCGAGAAACCGCCGCCCAGTTGATCGTGAATCCCTCCCGCCGCCATCCGTTCGCACGTGTGCAGGACCATGTGGATGGCTTCGGCATCGTCGAATCGTTTCGCGTAGCGCAACAGAAACTGCGGATGACTCGGCTGCGGAAATTTCGGCGCGCCACCGAATCCGCCGTGTCGCGGGTCATACATTCGTTTCAACACCAATCCCGCTTCACGCAAAACTTCCGGGGTCAACAAAGCCTCGGATGCTTCGTGCGCGGAAGTCATTTGCTCCAGCTTTGCGTGCGCATCGCTGGCCGAATCCATCAAGTCCATGCGCCGCGTTTCCCAAAGTTGTTGCAACTGCTGCAGCAATTGCAAAAAGCTCGGACGCCCATAACGATTGTCCGGCGGAAAATACGTGCCGCCGAAAAACGGTTTCAATTCCGGCGTCAGAAAAACACTCATCGGCCAGCCGCCCGAGCCGGTGGTTGACTGCACGAACGTCATGTAAATTTTGTCCACGTCCGGACGTTCTTCGCGATCTACTTTGATGCTGATGAAATGTTCATTGAGAAACGCGCCGACTTTTTCGTCCTCGAACGATTCGCGCTCCATCACGTGACACCAATGGCAGGTTGAATAGCCGATGCTGAGAAAAATGGGTTTGTTTTCCGCGCGCGCCCTGGCAAACGCTTCGTCGCCCCAGGCAAACCAATTCACCGGATTGTGCGCGTGTTGCAAAAGATACGGGGATTTTTCGCGCGCAAGTTGGTTAGTGTAGGCGGGCGGCTTGGCCAAATTCATGCAAAACGATAAACCGCAGATTAGAAAGCTCCAAGCGCCAACCTTCCCAGCTCCAGATAAACTGCAACCCTCCAAGCCATCAAGTGTCGGCGCGCAAAAGATTTGAATATCGCTGTTTGGAGCGTCACTGGATGTTGGTGCTTGGAGCTTGGAGCTTCTCCGTATAATTTCCCGCCATGCTGTCGGTTAAACCTTGGAAGCTGGATGCCATCGTGCGCCTGTTTGTGAGCGTGTTTGTTTGCATGTTCACCGGCTCGCTCATTGAATCCGTCCTGGTTTTTTTTTCGGAACCGAAACATCCAAAAATTATTCCCTTTCTGGCCTGCAGTGGCGGCGCGCTGTTGTTTTTTGCCGGCGCACTTTTTTTTCTGGGCCGCTCGTGGACGTTTGAAAATCTGCGGCGCCATTTTATCGGAGTTATAGTGTGCGTTTACGGCGGTTTCACTCTGGGATGGCTGGCCGCGCACGTGCAGAAGCCGAGCGCCGGATTGGATAATGCCACTTTGAAAACGTTGCTCGCGGTACTCAGCTTCCAGGGCGCGGCGCTGGTGCTGGCCCATCGTTTTGTGCGGGAGCATCAGGTTGGCTGGACCGACGCCTTCGGCCTCAAGAACAACCGGCGTCAGGCGCTGGCGCTCGGATTCTTTGTGATGTTCAGCGCGTTGCCAATCTGTTGGATTCTGCAAATGCTCTCGGTGTCGGCACTACAACATCTGCACATCGAGGCGCCGGAGCAAACCGCCGTCAAAATTCTGCGCGGCACCGATACGATGCTGAATCGCATTGTGCTGGGCATTGCCGCCATAGGCATCGCTCCGGTTGCGGAGGAGATTTTATTTCGCGGCATTCTTTATCCAGCGATCAAGCAGTCGGGGTTTCCGCGCCTGGCCATCTGGATTACCTCGCTCCTTTTCGGCGCCATCCACTTGAACCTCGTCACGTTTATTCCGCTGACGTTGCTGGCGCTCCTGCTGGTATGGCTTTATGAAAAAACGGACAACCTGCTCGCCTGCATCACGCTGCACAGCCTTTTCAACGCGGCCAACTTTGCGATGATTTATATTTTGCCATGGCTCGCGGACCGATTCCCGCAACTCGCTCCATCCTGACACCTGTGAACGAATTCGAACTCATTCAACACCTGACGCGCTCGCTGCCGACGAACCATTCGGTTGTGACCGGCGCGGGCGATGATTGCGCCGTGCTCGATCTCGGCCTGCCGGATAAACTCGTTTTGTTCAAGACGGACGCGGTCGTCGAAGGCATTCATTTTCAATCCGACACGCCGCCGGAAAAAATTGGCCACAAAGCGCTCGCGCGTTGCCTGAGCGACATCGCGGCGATGGCTGGAACGCCCACGGCCGCGCTCGTCACGATTGCACTGCCTAAAAATTTCGATCCGAAACTCATCGAAACAATCTACGTGGGCATGACGGCATTGGCGCGAAAACATGAAGTCGCCATTGTCGGTGGCGAGACGACCACGAATCCCGAGCGAATGTTGATTTCCATTTCGCTGCTCGGCACAGTCCCGCGCGGCAAAGGCGTGCTCCGCTCCGGCGCGGAAGTGGGCGACGCGATTTTTGTGAGCGGCGAACTCGGCGGTTCGCCGAACGGCAGGCATCTCGAATTCGAACCGCGCCTGGCCGAAGCACGCTGGCTGACTCAGCATTTTTCCGTTCATGCGATGATTGACCTGAGCGACGGTCTCGCGGGCGATCTGCGCCATATTTTGAAAGCCAGCCGCGTCGGAGCGGAGTTGCTGACCACGGCCATTCCCATCAGCCGCGCCGCCAAACTTAAATCACGCGCGGAGTCTTCGACCAAACCGCCGCTGCTCGCGGCGTTGACGGACGGCGAGGATTTTGAATTGCTGTTCACCGTCGCCAGCAAAGACGCCGTGCCGTTACTCGATGCGTGGAAACTTGAATTTCCGAAATTGCCGTTGACCTGCATCGGCAAAATCGTCAAAGGCGAAGGCGTGCATCTGCGCGATAAATCAGGCGTGCGAACGTTGACTGCTCATGGCTACGAACATTTCGCATAGTCCCGCTGAAACCGAAGCGCTTGGGGAAGCGTGGGGACACGATGCTCAAAGCGGACTCGTCATCGCGCTTTCCGGCGACCTCGGCGCGGGCAAAACGCAACTGGTGAAAGGCCTTGCCCGCGGCCTCGGCATAACCACGCGCGTGCATTCGCCGACGTTTACCCTGGTCAATGTTTACAATGGCGGACGACTGACTTTGTTTCATCTCGATTTGTACCGGCTCGAAACGCCGCAACAGATTTTGTCGGCGGGCATTGAGGAATATTTGAATCCGGCCGGTGTCGCGGTGATTGAATGGGCGGAGAAATGGTTTGGAAAACATTCAACATCCAACATCCAACGTTCAACATCCAATCGGTTCCGGGCGGTGACGATTGAAACCTTAAATGAAACCGAGCGGCAGATTACTTATGAAGATTTTGGCGCTTGAATTTTCTTCACCGCAACGCAGCGTCGCCGTGCTTCGGAGGGACGAGTTACACGAATCCCATTCTTTGCCTGGTGAGTCAGGGACTTGCAACGCTCGTCCCTCCGAGATTACGGAGACCGGCATCGGCGCGATGCGCGCATTGGGAATGGTGGAGGATGTTTTGCGCGACGCAAAGCTTGAGCGCGAAGAAATTGAATGTCTCGTCGTTGGCCTTGGTCCCGGTTCCTACACCGGAATTCGCGCCACGATTGCCCTGATGCAGGGCTGGCAACTGGCGCGTGAAATAAAATTGCTCGGCATCAGCAGCGTGGAATGCCTGGCCGCTCAGGCCCAGGCCAACGGCCTGTTTGGCCGTGTGAACATTGTAGTTGATGCGCAACGCAACGAATTTTATCTGGCAGCTTACGAAATCAGCGCTGACAACAATCAGGAAACGGAAGCACTGAAGATTGTTTCCCTGATGGAAATAAAAGCGCGTGAGCAGCGCGGAGAAATTTTGATTGGGCCGGAAGTAACACGCTGGTTTCCGAAAGGGCATGTGCTGTTTCCCAGCGCGGTGATGCTCGCCACACTGGCGTTGAGCCGAACAGATTTTGTTCGCGGCGAAAAACTGGAGCCGATTTATCTGCGGGAAATCAGTTTTGTCAAAGCGCCGCCATCACGAATTCTGTAGCGGCGGTCTGTGACCGCCAGATTTTTAAATTAAAGTGCGACGGGCACAGACCGCCGCTACAATTTGCCAAAATGAAAGCCGCTGTTCTATACGGAAAAGAAGACGTTCGCGTCGAAGAGATGGTTCCACCCGCGTTGAAACCGGGTGAGGTGCGCATCCAAATTGAAGCGGCGCTCACGTGCGGCACTGATTTAAAAGTATTTCGCCGCGGCTATCACGCCAAGATGATTGTGCCGCCGGCGGTGTTTGGACATGAACTGTCGGGAGTGATTTCGGAAGTTGCAGATACTGGAGTCCACGCTTCAGCGTGCTCGGAGGACAAACTAAAGCCTAGACTCCAACAGTGGCGCGTGGGTGAGCGCATCGTCGTCGCCAATTCCGCGCCGTGCGGCGAATGTTTTTATTGCCGCCATCAAAAGGAAAATCTTTGCCAGGACCTGCTGTTTCTCAACGGCGCGTATGCGGAATCCATTGTTGTCCCAAGCCGCATCGTGCAAAAAAATTTACTGCGGCTGAAACCGAAAACTGCATTTCGCGACGCGGCGCTCGTCGAGCCGCTGGCCTGCGTCGTCAAAGGAATCGAAGACACCAAAGTGTGCGCCGGTCAGAATGTGCTAGTGATCGGCGCCGGTCCAATCGGCCTGATGTTCGCGGCGCTGGCAAAACATCTCGGTTGCGACGTGACAGTGGCCGGACGCCGGGCAGCGCGATTGGATGCGGCCAAAAAACTCGGCGCGAAACAGGTCATTGATATCGGTGACGGACAAAGTCTGGTCACAATCATCCGCGAACAGTCACCGGCAGCGTTTGATGTGGTCATCGAAGCGGTGGGCCGGCCGGAAGTCTGGGAAGCAAGCGTGGAACTCGTTCGCAAAGGCGGCGCGGTAAACTTTTTTGGCGGCTGTCCATCCGGCACGACCGTCAAACTGGATACAACGCTGATTCACTATTCCGACCTGACATTGTTGGCGAGCTTTCATCACACGCCGCGCACGATTCGCCGGGCGCTTGAGTTCATCGAGGCCGGCGTGATTCGCGCGGCGGATTTTGTGGATGGTGAATGCACGTTGAGCGATTTGCCCGAGTTGTTCAAATCCATGACGACTGGCAATCGCGTGGTGAAGACGTTGATTAAGGTGAAAGAGTGAATCGTTACATCGGCTCGATCGCTGACGATTTTAACAATGTAATGGTTCAACGATTTAACGCTTTGTTACCTTTCATCTGCCGATGAACGAAGAAGTAATAGAGCACGCCGATCACCGCCAGAAAACCGAACAGCCAGAAAGTGACTTTGTGCATTTCACCTTTGCTGATTTGGCCGCCGACTTTCACGCCGAGCCAGCAAAGCACCGCTGTCCAGGTCGCCGCGCCCGCGAGAGTGTAGAGCGAGTATTTCCAGAAATTCATGCGCACGATTCCAGCGGGAATGCCGATGAGATGTCGCACGACAGGCAGGAGGCGCGAGGCGAAAATTCCAAACGCGCCATAATGTTCAGCCCAACGTTCCGCGCCTTCGATTTTTTCTTTGGAGATCAAAAAATATTTTCCGTAGCGCACTGCCAGCGGACGTCCCGCGAGACGCGCGACCCAGTACATCAACGCCGCGCCCGCCCACGAACCGACTGCGCCGGTGATGACGAGCAAAATTTCCGCCGTCCAGCCGGTGTAGCGCGTGCCGAAAAATTCCAAGCCACCGCCGCTCCACGCTTTGTAAGCCGCGGGCGGAATGATGACTTCGCTCGGAATGGGCAGCACCGTGCTTTCGGCGGCCATCAAAAGTCCAACGGCCCAATAGCCCCATTGATCGAGCACGCTGGAATACCAATCAGTCAATTGCTTTAACATCGCGGCTGGTTATAGCGGAAACTCGTTTACGCGCAAAGCACAACTGACCAAAGTAAATTGACCTTGGTGAAATCAATTTACCACTGGCAGCAGCATATGAAAAAGGCGCAAGCTGTGAGTTTTCAGGTTATGAAGCGTTTCGCCGAGTTGTGTCCCGGCAATTCCTTTGCCGGCGATTTTTGTCAATGCGGATTCAGAGAGTTTGGATGATTCGCTCAAACAAAGAGAATTTCGACGATCTTCAATTCGAGCTATCAAACCGTTCCACGCTTTAGTCGTGTCGCCGTCCATTACATAACCAAGCATTCCGCCCGCAGATAAATTGTTGGAATACTGCCCTTCGATGAAAGCCATCATTCCCGGGTCACCGACATAATTTGGATATTCTGTTGACGGACTTCCGCCGGGATAAACCACATGAAGACGTTTTGATTCAAATGCGAAATAATCGCGTTGTGATTGGCGATGCTTGAAACGCAAATCGAGACGTCCTAGATGTTGTCCGTTTAAGCCAAGCAACCAGTACTGCGGAACAATGTCGTAAGGCAATTCACCGAATAGCGGATCGTTTTGCAACCGTCCGGCCAAGCGGTATGTAATTGAGTCTTCCCATTCACTTCGCTTTGGCTGTTTCATCCGCGACCAAGCCACCGCGACCGCTTCCAAGATTTCAGCCAGATAGTCCTCTCCGAACGGATTGAACTCTGGGGAAAGTTGTCCGCTAGAGGAATACAGCTTCATGCAGTTCTGGAATTCAAATGCTCAAAGATGGCGTCGGCGTCGTTGAGGGCGGACGTGCGCGACCAGTTGCGCATCGTGGCCGGTTTGAGCATATAAAGCCGGTCGTGTTTGAAGTAATTGAAGCCACGAAGATAATTGAACGGCCCGTTTTCGCGCTGCGCCGCTTCATCCACTCGTTTGAGCGCCTTCCACAATTCGTCATTGCCTCCGGCGTTACGATGAGGCCCGCCTTCCTTGCCGAAGATGACTGTGAAAAATATAAGGTTCAGTTCCTTGGACGCCATGCTTTCGGCGCGGATGCGGATGCCTTGTTTACGAGTGCGCCGGTTCAGCACCTCACAAAGCGTGTCGGCGTAACGCTTGCGGTCAGGAAGTTCGGGAAACGCGAGTGAAGGAATAGCTTTATCAAGATTGTGGCTATGGATGCTTGGCTGCCAGAGCGCCAGCGTATCCTCAATGAGGATGCGTTCGGCATCCGTCACGCGGTAATAAGCCTCAACCAGCGGTTCGAGCTTAGTCGTGGCATCTTTCACTAATTCGGCACGTTTTTCCGCGTCCGACTTTTTGCCTAGCTGCTCAATTTCTCCGAAAATAACCGCCGCCGCGCGGATAATTTCGTCGGCGTTTTCTGCTGCAAGTTCATCGTCCGGCAGAGGGAACGGCAGGCTTAAACTTTCATACAAATGCAACTTGTCCCGCCCAATACCGTTGCTTGAACCAGAGTGGAATGCCAAGTATTGCATCAGCCGCGAACCGAGAGCGGCGGTCAGGAATTTTAGCAGATTGGAATCTTCCTTCTTGCCTGAAATGGAACGCAGGGAATGCTGAAAACGAACATTATATTTGGAGAAGGCAAATTTAGTGAATCCCTCACTCAGGATTACCATAGGCGCGGTAAACACGGCATCTTCTGGCTTTCGGCGCAAAAGTGTCAGTGATGCATTGACATCCTTTGCCCGATGAACTGACGCTTCAAGTCCTTTCCTTAAAGTGATAAAATGCTTTCTCTCCAAAATAAGTTGGGGGAAATCATTGTAGTTTGGTAAATAGGCATCTGAAAGCTTCCACGGTTTGAGTGGTTCGGGATCGCCTTTGGAAATACCGGGGTAGTGAGGCTGAAAACCTACACCACCACCCCATTTTTTTTCTTTTACTGCATCGGACAATGACGGAAGAAAATCCAAACGCCGTAGAAAAGCCTCGTCACGTGCCGTTCCCCAAAATTTTCTACCCCATGCGACTTGCAACTTGTCTTGCAGCGCCGCCTCAAGGACATCACGTTGCGGCACGAGCTTTTGGTCATCTGGTTCAACCACAATTACGCCGGTGCGTCGGTCGAAGCGGTTCAATTTGGGCGTCTCGTAGGCGACAGTGTGCTCCAGCGTGGGCGTTTGTTTGCAATAACGGAGAACGAAACACGGATGCGTGGCTTCAAACAGAACGAAACGAAAATCTGCAAGCTGAACCATCTTCTCGACGGTCACGCTGCGAAACCAATCGCCGTCGAGCGCGCCGTGAAGGTTGACCAGAATGGTTGAAGGCAGCAGCAGGCAGGCAACGCCGCCGTCGCGGAGATGATCGTGGGAGCTTTTTACAAAACGCAGCGCGATTTGCTTGTCGCCCCGGCTTTCCCACGGCGGATTGCCGATGATCAAATCAAAATCCTTTTTTAGTGGCAGCTTGCCTTCGAGGAAATTGCCGCTCAAGACGACTGGCAGTTCCGGTTGTTCGCCATCCTTTTCCCACAGCAGCGGTGGTAGGAAGTGGTCGGCGCGGACGTATTTCTTGAATTCATCCACGTCCGTCGGCTGGAGTTTCTCGAATAGGGCAAG
>JBEEGR010000169.1:0-6090 GCA_041166985.1 Verrucomicrobiota bacterium
CGTTCGCCCAGACGAAATGGGGCGGCGCAACGAATATTCAGCTTCATGTCCAATCGCTGCATTCGCTCACGAACCTTCTGCCGCTCTCCGGCAGCGGCGAACTCAGACTTGCGGATGCCACTACAGACTGGGGCCGCGCGCAACAACTGCAACTTGCCGCCACGCTTGCCCATTCCACAAACACGCTTATGGATTCCTCCTGGGCATGGTGGACAAACTTTGCTCCGTTCGCGCTGAACTGGGATTGCCGGGTCAGCGGCGTGCAATCGCCAAAACTCCAGGCCGATGAAGTTTTTTGTGCCGGGCAATGGCTCGCGCCGGAACTGAAGATTGATAAACTTTCCGCAAAACTCTACCGCGGCACACTCGACGCCAAGGCCAGCCTCGACGTGGCCTCGCGGGAATTCAGTTTCAGCGGAGCATCCGATTTCGACGCGCAAAAAATTACGCCGTTGCTCACCCCGGGTGCGCGGAAGTGGCTGTCGAATTATTCCTGGAAAACTCCGCCGTCGGCCAGCGCCGAGGGCACGCTCGTGTTGCCCGCCTGGACGAATCGCCAACCCGATTGGCGGGCGGAAGTCCAGCCGACATTGCGCTTGAGCGGACAGGTTCATGCGACCGATTGTGCCTTTCGCAATGTGCCGGTTTCCACCGCCGATACTCATTTTACTTATACCAACATGGTCTGGCGCCTGCCGGATATAACGCTTACACGTCCGGAAGGTCGGATGACTTTGTTTCACGAATCAAATGATCGGACGAAAGATTACTATTTCAAAATCAACAGCGCGATTGACCCGGGCGCGCTGCGTCCACTGTTTCAAAGTAATCAATGGCACGCCGTGGAACTCGTCACGTTCTCGCAACCGCCCGCCATCAGCGGCGAAATCTGGGGCCGCTGGCACGATAACGAACGGCTCAATGCGCGCGCGCATGTGGCGATCACAAACTTCGCGCTGCGCGGACAAACGGCGAGCCGGCTGGAAGCGACGCTGGAATACACGAACAAATTTTTGAAAGTGATCGAGCCGCGCTGCTATCGCGGCACGCAGGAAATGTCGGCAGCGAGCGTGCTGATTGATTTCGCCGGTCAACGGGCGTTTCTGACGAATGGTTTTGGCGTGGTGGACCCGCTGCCGATTGCGCGCGCCATCGGGCCAAAGATCGGCAGACACATTGAGCCATATCGGTTTTACGAGCCGGTTGCGATTCATGCGGAAGGCGTGATTCCCTTTCGCGACGAGAAGGTGGCGGACCTGCATTTCATCGTGGATGGCCATTCGTTTGAGTGGTGGAAATTTCGCGTCGGTCACGTGAGCGGGAAAATTGATTGGGTCGGGCAGCAATTGAACTTGCGGGACATAGTCGCGGATTTTTATCGGGGAACGGCGGTGGGTGCCGCGGAATTTGATTTCAAAGCGAAACCAGGCGCGGAATTCAGTTTCAATCTCGTGGCCACCGACGCGGACATTCATCTGCTGGCGGCGGATTTGACCGGCAAGACCAACAAACTTGAAGGCCGGCTCACCACGCGGCTGGACATCACCCGTTGCTATACGACCAACTGGCAGAATTCGGTGCAAGGCAATGGCCGCGCGAATCTGCGTGACGGGCTGATCTGGGACATTCCGATCTTTGGAATTTTTTCGCCGGTGCTGGACACCATTATGCCCGGCCTGGGCAACAGCCGCGCGCGCGAAGGTTCGGCGACATTTTCCATCAAAAACGGCGTCGCGCGCTCAAACGATTTGGAAATTCAGACTATGATGGCGCGTTTGCAGTATCACGGCACCATTGATCTACAGGGCAATGTGAATGCCTACGTCGAAGCCGAGCCGCTGCGCAACACGTGGGTCGTGGGGCCGGTCATCAGCCTCGCGCTCTGGCCGGTGAGCAAAGCGTTCGAATATAAAATTAGTGGCACACTGCACAAGCCGGAGAGCGAACCGTTATTTATTCCGAAATTCATGTTTATGCCGTTTCATCCGGTGAAAACGATCAAGGATTTGTTGCCGGAGGATTCCAATCCGCAAACGGAAACGCCGTCGGAATCACCTTGACCCATTATCGGTTTGTTTTCGGAGCGATAACCGGCTTCAACATCTCCCGCGCTGTGTCTTCCGCTTCCGCTGATTTTTTTTGAAGGTAATCTTTTGCCAGTCCGGTCGGGCTGATGGCAAACGCGCCGCCGCTGCGCAGCCAGATCATGATCAAAATGCCGTAGAGGTCGCCTTCTTCTTTAACGTTTTTAAAAATCTGGTTCTCCATGTTCACCACGGCATCATGGTTCTTCTGTGGATTTTTCAGATCAAGGAACCGCGCTTTGCCCAATGAGAGATTCAACACTTCAATCGTGTCGAACGCGAAATCTTTTCCACGAATTCGAATGTGTGTGCCTTTGTGATGCTTCGGCGCTTTGGCGAGGAAGGTGATGATGTTGGTGTGGCCCAATTCATTTTTCACGACATCCATTTCCGCGAGATTGAGCCGCAGCAGCGTGACACGCAGTTCGCCTTGCGCCAACGCCACCGGATCAAGTTCCAGGTGAAGCTCGGGCACGTCCAGAAACGGCGTGCCGCCGAATTCAGCGGTATTATAGAGCTTGAGCTTTTCAATCGTGACATAGGGCGAAAAAGTTCCCGAAGAAAATTTGCCAATTTTCGCCTCCATGCCGGTTTGCTCGCGAATCTGGCGTTCGACCACAATTCGCAACACGGAATCTTTGAACACAAAAAACAGGACGACCAATACCACCGCCAGAATCAGGAGGCGCAGCGCCCATTTGAAAAGCCATTTAAACATTTTTGATTTTCGATTTGCGATTTACGAGTCGCACCAGATTGCTGATGGCTGCGTCAATCGTAAATCGTAAATCTTAAATAACCACGTCTTCCGGCCGGACTTCGAGGCATTCGTCCTGATCTTCCCAGACAATCGCTGGATAAATTTCCAGAAGCTTTGGCGCGAGCTGGCTGCCGACGCGGGCGAGCAGCGCTTCGGCTTCTTTCGCGGCATTTTCCAGGGCATGATCGTAATTGCCCGCGCCTTTGCGCTGGCGGTCGTCCCAATGCGCCACGGCATGAACGGGCGCGTATTGCTCGGCCCAGGTTTCAATGTCCGAACGAACCGACACGGGAATTTCATCGAATGGCACCAGCGTGTCACTGCAATGCTGGCAGATCAGGCCGGCGTCGCGTACATCGCGCGTGAGCAACGGCAACATTGGCGCACGGCAACAATGCGATTCGGTATATGCCGACGGCGGAGTGGCGAGGCGCTTGAACCAGATCTGCCGTTCGTGGCCGAGTTGCGCGGCGATGCGATACGCGCCCAACAACGGATGCGATAGCCGCCACGGTTTGCCGGCGATCTGACCAAGCGTTTGCGCCAGCCAACGGGCGAGCGTCAGGTCATCGAACTCGCGAAAGACGAGGCTGTATTCTTTCCAGAGCAGGTCCAGCGGAGATTCCGGATTGGTGGACATTGATGGCAGTGTTGCGCGACAGAAGGGGATTGTCGAGGCGGGAGAGTGGGACTCGAACGTTTCTCTATTAAAAAAAAGACCGCGTTTAATTCAAACGCGGTCCGAGGAATTAGCTGTAAAATGATTTATTCTCCGACAATCCGCAGCAGGTATTCCGGCGATGCGGTGCTGTTCGGCACAGGTTTGCCAAAGCCGTTGCTCTCGAAATCAAACTTGTAGTGATAATGCACGCTGGTGCTGCCGGCAGGCACGGGAACCAGTCCTTCCCAGCGGTTGCCCATGAGCACGGTAGGCTTCATGGGATAGGTTTCGCCACCGACAATGATTTGCGGCTTAATGCTGTTCCAGCGGAGCGCTTGTTCGCGCGAATTGAAAGCGACTTCGACCTGGTAGAGGTTGTTCGGATTGCGGATCTGCTGGTGGGGCGTGAGGTTGGTGAACGTAGCGGTGCAACCGGCCATCAACAGCGGCAAAAGTAACAAAGGTAAAATTTTCTTCAACATGTCAGCAGCGTGGCAAAGGGATAAAAAGTTGTAAAGGTGGATTTCCACCTGATTTGGTTTCGAAGCTGAGTTTGAGATTTCGGGTGAAAGGGTGGGCAGAAGTTCAAATCACTCAACAAGCATCACGAAACAACCCTTGACCCGCCCGGTTGAACCCGGTTAGGTTGCGCACTCTTAAAATTATGTTTGGGACCATTCGAAAGCATCAAACCTGGTTGTGGGCGGTTATTATCACCATCACCATTATCAGCTTCGTCATCTTTTTTTCGCCGGCCTCAAAAGTGGGAAACGAGCGCAGTGCGGGCGATTTTGGCTCAATTGACGGCAAGCCAATCACCCAGACCGAATATGCCAATGCCTTTCGTGAAGCCCAGTTGCGCTACCTTTTCAGTTACGGCGAGTGGCCGTCCAAAGGTTCCCAGAAAGCCGCTTTCGATGAGGAGCGCGAGACGTATCAACGCTTGTTCATCGTTCGCAAACTACAGGACATGAATATTGAGATAGACGATACTGCCGTGGCGCAGGCCGCGCAGAATATCCTGCTCTCGTTCAGCCGCGGAAAATCCGTTTCTTTGGCAGATTTTGAAAAACAGGTGCTCGCTCCCAATGCCCGGGAAGAGGATTTTGAACGTTTTCTGCGTCATGACCTCGGCATTCAGCAATTGGTTTCCGTCATCGGCACAAGCGGCAAACTCACCACGTCGCAGGAAGCGCAGTCCTTATACGAACGCAGTCACGAGGAACTCGCGACCGAGGCGGTTTTTTTCAATGGCGAAAATTATCAGGCCAGCGCCACCAACGCCTCGCCGGAAATGCTCGGTCAATTCTACACAAACCAGATGTCGTATTACCGCATTCCTGACCATGTCCAGGTCAGTTACGTAAAGTTTGACCCGTCCAATTTTGTCGCGGAAGTGGAGCAGGAAATGGCCAAGCTCACGAACATGAGTGCCATCGTGGAGAATATTTATCAACAGCGCGGGACAAATTATTACCACGTCCAAACGGCGGACGAAGCGAAACAAAAAATTCGCGAAGATATTTCACATGAAATCAAACTCGGCACCGCGCGCAAAAAAGCGAACGACTTTCTCGCGAAGCTGATGGAAGTGGATCCGCCGCATCCGGAAGATTTCGCTGCGCTGGCCAAAACCAACGGGTTGACCGTTTCGATTACCGAACCCTTTGACGAGCAGATGGGACCAAAAGAATTCGATGGCGGGCCGAATTTCGGCAAAGCCGCTTTCGCGCTGACCCCGACGAGCGATCCCTTTGCCGGACCACTGATCGGCGATAACGCGGTTTACGTTATCGCGTATAACAAACAAATTCCGAGTACAGTTCCATCGTTCGAGACTCTCCGCGAACGCGTCGCCACCGACTTCAAGCGCGTTCAGGCCGCGATGATGGCCCGGCAGGCAGGCAGTGACTTTGCCCAACGCGCCACCAACGAATTGGCGCAGGGAAAAACTTTCACCGCCATTTGCGCCGAAGCGAAAGTCAAACCGGTGGTAGTCCCGCCGTTCTCCTTGAGCAGCACGAATCGGCCGGCCGCAGTCGAGGAACACATCAGCCTGGATCAATACAAGCAAATTGCTTTCACCACGCCTCCCGGCAAAGTCAGCGGCTTCAATCCAACGCCCGAAGGCGGCGTCGTGGTTTACGTTGAGCGCAAACTGCCGGTGGATCAGGCGAAACTGCAGGTTGAACTGCCCATCTTCCTCAAGCGAGTCCGCCAACAGCGTGAACAGGAAGCGTTCGGCGAATGGTTCCGCAAAGAAGCCGAGAAGAGCCTGCGCGACACTCCTCTCCTGAAACGTCAGGCAACTCCCGGCCAACCCCAGCCCCGGTAACGGCCACGCGGCACGTGATCCATGACCCGCTCACCTGCCATCAAGCTCTCGTCGCCCGCCACGCATGAGTTTTGGGAAATTCCTGTTTTGTTCGAAGACGAACACCTGCTCGCGCTCGACAAACCCAGCGGCCTGCTGACTTCGCCCGACCGTCTCGATGCCAATCGTCCAAATCTGATGAAGCTGCTGCACGCAGGCATCACGGAAAACAAACCGTGGGCACGCGAACGCGGATTGACCTACCTGATGA
>JBEEGR010000170.1:0-2931 GCA_041166985.1 Verrucomicrobiota bacterium
TGACATTTTAAAGTTTTGTTGCGCCAAGTTAACACGATGGGGACTAACCCGCAACCGCAGGATTCAATGCCTTTTCCAACCCCATTGCAAGCGGCGAAGCGTTTTGCCACTAAGTTTAAACTGCTCGCCGATCCGCAAACCTTCCACCCAGAAGATCGCTCCGTCCGCAGTCGCGGCCAATACAAGTTCGTGACGGCGTGCGCGCGGAACCTTCAGGTTCGTGAATAAATCCTGCAATTTGACCGACGCGCTCATGCCAATCGGTTGAAAACGATCTCCCGGCTGCCAGTGCCGCAGCACAATGGCTGAACCGACCTTATCCGCGTCAAAAAATTCCCGGCCAATCCGGCGCGGCGGCAAAGTTTTGCTGGTGCTTAACTTCCATTGAATCGTGACTCCGTCAAATCGTGTCGCGCCCGTCGCGTCCAGCCTTAACGCCTGTTCGCCTCGTTGGATCTGAATTTTCCCGGATTTGTGTAAATGAATTTTTCCCGCCGCATCCCGCGAAACTGAAATCTCTGGCGAAATCGAAAACGCTTCGCCCGGTGATTCGCGAAGGCGCTCGATCAACTCGTAATCGGCGGCGGTCTCGTGCTGGCGCAATTGCAACAGGAGACCATGCCGCTGCAAAGCCACCGGAAGTTTTTCAAAATTCCGTCGCGATTTCAGCCAATCCGTGGCCGCGCTGTGAATAAACTCCGCGTCGGCGGCGGCAAGGTTCATAACCCGCCCCACGGTCCGGTCCAGCGCCGATTGATATTTCCGCAGCAACGGCAACAGTTCATGGCGAATGCGATTGCGCTGGACGTCGAGCGACGCGTTGCTCGCGTCTTCGCGAAAAGGAATTTTGTGCTCGCGCGCAAACGCCGCCAAATCCGCTTTGTTCGTATCAAGCAACGGGCGGACAAGCTGGAGTCCCGCCTTCAGGCGGTTTGGCCCTGCCGCTCCGAGCCGCCTAAAGGCGGGACTCCAACTGGTTGCTGGTGATGGCGCAATCCATTTCATTCCCGCCAAACCTTCGTTCCCGCTGCCGCGCAGGAGACGCAGAAAAAACAGTTCCAGTTGATCATCTGCGTGATGGGCCAACGCAATGCTCCGGATTTTCAACCGCACTGCCGTTCGCGCTAGAAAATCATGACGCACCACGCGCGCGGCCATTTCAAGCGAAAGTTTGGTGGCCCTGGAAATTTTCTTAACGTCCGCGTGTTCCGCCACCATCGGCCAGCCGAGTTTTTTTGCCGTGCGCGCCACTAGCCGTTCGTCGGCATCGCTGCTGCGCCCGCGCAAGCCGTGGTTTAAATGCGCAATGACAAGTTTCCAGGAATTTTTTTTCGCAAGTTGATGCAGCAACTCCAGCAACACCATCGAATCCACGCCGCCGGAAGCGGCGACCAGAATTTTCTGCCCGCGACAAAAAAGTTCGCGCGCGATAATAATCTGGTCAACTCGCTGCAGCAGATGGCTCACGGGCACATGCTAGCGCAGAACCATTTCCCGACAAGATGGATTCGGACCGATATTCAACGATGCCGTGAAGCGGAGGCGAAAGTGATGAAATTCTTTGCCCGCTCCAATTGACAATTCACCAAACGGGGCGATTGTACCTGTGGCTGACGTGGACGTGAGTGTTAGTTGACAGTGTCAGTGGATTGTAAGTCAGTGATAATGACAGTTAGTAGATACGCCCACGCCAGCCATTTCCTTTTCTCTACTCGTGCTTATTTTTCGTGGACGTGGCTATCAGCTACGCCATCGCAATTTGAAATTTTCCATTCGCAATTCCCCAACTAGAAAAAGCGCAGTTTAAGCGGTCGCCTGAAAGTTGCCGGCTGGGACAATCGCTATTTGTTCCATTTGCTTGGGCTTGAATTTAAATGCGTGAACCCTGCCAAGCAGGTCATTCAAGCTTGCCAAACGTCTTTGCAGCCTTAGATTAACGACTCACTTTATCTAAAAACTATGGCTTTAACGAATCTCGGCACAATGCTGGCACAGGCTACCCAACCCAATCCGAAGGCGGACATGATCCGCATGATCGGCACTTTTGTAATTTTCGGCCTCATTTTTTACTTCGTAATGATTCGTCCCCAGTCCAAACGCGCCAAGCAACAGGCCGAAATGCTCAAATCCGTCAAAGCCGGCGATAAAATCCTGACCACTGGCGGCATCCTCGCCGTCGTTATCACCGTCAAAGACAAGTCGCTTTCCATCCGTTCGGCCGATGCCAAAATGGAAATCACGAAATCCGCCGTCACTGAAATCATTGAACGCGCCGGCGAAACCAGCGAAGCCTGATTCCTCTCATGAACCGAAACAACCTGGGTCGTTTTCTCCTCGTCATCTTCATCGTCGTCTGGTCGCTGTACGAAATTTATCCGCCGAAAGCGCGCGACCTTGTCGAATATTTCCGCAATCGCGGCGTCAGCCGTGATGCCACGTTCACGGGCATTGTTGAGCAAGCGAAGAAATTGCAACAGGTTCAGTCTGACCGTGCTTTTGCGAATTTGCAGGAAGCGATTGGAACCAACGACATCACCCGTTACTTCCCATTCTTTGAAGCGAAAACTCAGGCCAAGCCGACAATCTTTATTTTGAATCGCCTCCAACGCGAAGCAGCCGGCAAGATCCGCCTCGGCATTGATTTGCAGGGCGGAACTTCGTTCCTGGTTGAGATGGACACGAACCGTTTAGACTCCACTCAAAGCGCCAGCACCGCACTCACTGAAGCGGTCGAAGTCCTGCGCAAACGCGTGGATCGTTTCGGCGTGGCGGAACCGGTCATCCAACCGGAAGGAGACAATCATATTCTGATTCAATTGCCAGGTTTGTCAGAAGCCGACATGGCGCTTGCCAAAGAAACGATTCAGAAAGCCGCGTTTCTGGAATTCAAGCTCGTGCATGAAGACAGCAAAAATCTAATCGCCCAGGGAT
>JBEEGR010000171.1:0-7077 GCA_041166985.1 Verrucomicrobiota bacterium
AACACGCCTCCTTCTCTAACTTCATTCCCGCAATGAAAGTAATTCGTCACACGGATGCGGATTTCTCCAAACGGCTGCGCGAACTGACCGCGCCCTCCAGTTTGTTTGATCTGGAAATCGAACAGCGCACGCGCGCCATTCTCGATGCCGTGTACTCGCGGGGTGACGATGCCGTGCTGGAACTGACCGCCCGTTTCGATGGCGCAAATTTGAGCGCGGAGCAACTGGCCGTCACCCAGGCGGAACTCATCGCGGCCTCGCTCAAAGCCGACGAATCGTTGCGGGCGGCGGTCGTTGAAGTGAAAAACAATATTACTGCGTTCGCCAAAAAATCTTTGCGCAAAAACTGGCAGACAAAAAATTCCCACGGCGCGGCAGTGGGTGAGAAGTTTGATCCGTTCCAGCGTGTCGGTGTTTACATTCCCGGCGGCACCGCGCCGCTTGTTTCCACGGCGCTGATGACTGTTACGCTCGCGCGCGTTGCGGGCTGCAGGGAAATTGTCGTTTGCACACCGTGCGGAAAGGATGGTGGAATAAACTCCGCGCTTCTGTTTGCCGCGCGAGCGGCGGGAGCCACGGAAATTTACCGCGTCGGCGGCGCGCAGGCGATTGCCGCGATGGCTTACGGCACGAACACGATTGGCCGCGTTCAGAAAATTTTCGGGCCGGGCAACGCCTATGTCGTCACCGCCAAGCGATTGCTGGTTGGGCAGGTCGCAATTGATCTGCTGCCCGGGCCGAGCGAAGTGCTCGTGCTCGCGGACGACACCGCCAATCCAAAATTTGCCGCCGCCGATTTGCTCGCGCAGGCCGAACACGGTTCCGGCCACGAGCGCGTCTGGCTTATCACAACATCGGCCAAGGTTTTAAAAGCCGTGGAAAAGGAAATCGCGAAACAATTGCCAAAGCTGGCACGGCGCGAATTCATTCAGCGCGTGCTCGGGAACGATACGTGGCTTATTCAGGTAAAAACGTTGGAGGAAGGAATCGCACTCACGAACCGGCTCGCACCCGAACATTGCGAAGTGATGACGCGCAATCCGCGCAAGCTTTCGGAAAAGATTTTGACGGCGGGCGCAATTTTTCTCGGTCCCTGGTCGCCGACGGTTTTGGGCGATTACGTCGCCGGCCCGAGCCACACGCTGCCAACCGGCGGCGCGGGCGTGTCGTTTGCGGGATTGACCGTGGATCAGTTTCAACGCCGCACCAGCGTGGTCGAATACAATCGTGTCGCGCTCAGGAAGGCTTTATCTGCCGTTAAAAAATTTGCCGAACTCGAAGGCTTGGATGCGCATGGAAAAAGCGCGGAAATCAGAAAATGAAATCAACGCACTTGAATAAGGCCCAAAATGCCAAAATAAGTACGCTGTTGAAACGAGGGCAAACTTTATTTTTTGCAACACCGCCAGATTCAGAGGGTGCAATTGAGGCATTTCAATCGGTAACTGAACTTGCTTCAAATTGGACGGAAGGATTTAACTGGCTGGGTTCGGCTCTAGATCAATGCGGCAGATTGGAAGAAGCTATCAAAATGTTCCGAAAGGCGGCTCAACTCGATTCAAATGACTCACGTCCACTCATCTCTTTGGGAGTATGTTTTATCAAAATGGGCCGTTTAGCTGAAGCGATTACCAGTTTTCGCTCGGGATTAGAACTCAAACCACATTATGGAGAAGCTGATGCTCGTCTCATGCTTGCTGATGCCTTCGAACGTAGCGGCAAAATTCAAGATGCGATTACGGAATGGAAGATGGTTGCGGAAATGAAAGGATTTTACCCGTCCGGTGACCAACCAATGATTGAAGCCAAAGCTAAACTCGCGCAGCACGGAGTTAAAATTCGTTAAGTTCTATTCGTTTATGCCCGTCTCTATATTGCTTATTCGTCCGCTCGTCCACGAGTTGCATGCCTATGTTCCCGGCGAGCAGCCGAAGATCCGCGGATTGATCAAGCTCAATACGAATGAGAATCCGTATCCGCCCTCACGAAAAGTTTTGGCGGCGGTGAAAGCGGCGGTGGATGGCCGGTTGCGGTTGTATCCGAATCCCACGGCGCAGGTATTGCGCGAAAAGCTCGCGAAGCTGCACCGCTGCAAGCCGGAGAACATCATCATCGGCAATGGCTCGGATGAATTACTGGCGCTGGCGACAAGGGCGTTTGTGGAACCGGTTTTGGAGCGCGGCCTTCAGGCCGCTTCACGGTCATTGGCGCAGCAACGCGGAAGCGGCGTAAACGCCGCGCTCCCATCCCGAAATGTGGTTCAATACTTTACACCCAGCTATTCGCTTTACCCGGTATTGGCAGACATTCATGGAGCGGCGAAGAATCCCGTGCCGCTCAAACCGGATTTCAGTTTGCCGAGTATTGCGGAATTGAAGAAAGGAAAACCGCCTGAAGGCGGAACTCCAAACAGGTGGGATTTTCGCGCCGCACTGACATTCGTCACCACGCCGAATGCGCCCAGCGGACGCGGCTATCCCACGACGGAACTGGAGAAACTTTGTCGCGCGCAGCAAGGGGTCATCGTGTTGGACGAAGCGTATGTGGATTTTGCGGAGGAGAACGCGCTTAAACTGGCGTTGAAATATCCGCATGTCATCGTCGCGCGCACATTTTCCAAGGCTTACTCGCTTTGCTTTCAACGGGTCGGATATTTTGTGGCGCATCCGGAGATCATTGCTGCGCTCGACAAGATTCGCGACAGTTACAATGTAAATGGCCTTGGCCAGATCGCTGCCGCAGCGACGTTGGATGACCTGCCTTACTATCGTGCGAACTTCAAAAAAATTATTTCTACGCGCGAGCAGTTGAGTCGCGAATTGACGATGCTTGGCTTCCGGGTATTGCCGAGCGAAACCAATTTCATTCTCGCGAAACCGCCGCTGTTTCCCGCGCAAACGTGGCTTCAGAAATTGCGCGCCCGAAAAATCCTCGTTCGCTGGTTCAGTTATCCCGAGGTGAAAGACTATTTGCGCATCACCATCGGCACGCCCGCAGAAGCCAAAGCATTGGTGCGGACGGCGCAGAAGATTCTGGCGCAGACGGATTGATTGGCAATTTGCCTTTCCCAATTCCAATCAGCGGCGGTATCCTCAGCGCATGGCCGTGATTCGGATTCTGGTGGATGGTTACAGCCTGTTGCACAACTGGCCGGAACTCGCGCCCGGCAAGGCCCGCCATTCCGCCGCCGCGCGCGATGAACTGGTCCGCGTGCTGACGCTCTATCGCGACGCCTCGAACACGCCGCTCACGATTTTTTTTGATGGTTCGCAGCCCCGAGGCGCGGGCGTTTCCGAGGTGGCATCCACGCCGGAAGTGGAAATTCTTTTCTCCCGCGCCGGCCAGACAGCCGATGATATGATCGAACGCGCGGCGTATCGGTTTCAACCGTACGGCGAAGTGCTGGCGGTGACGGACGATCACGCAGAGCGCGACACAGTGATTGCGCTCGGCGGCCTGGCGTCGAGCTGTGATAATTTTATTAGGACCGTCGAAAGCGCTTTGACGGAACTGCAAAAAGAAATCAAGCAGCACAACCGGGCGGAAAAAAATAAATTCAATCGCCGGTTTTAAGCGGTTCATGCAAATGAAAAAATATTTTATCGGTTGTTGTCGAATTTTACTTCTCGCGATATGCAGCTTGGCTTTGTTGCCGGTTGCGAAAGCGCAGACTTTCTCTGGACGGCCCGCGCCCAATCGCTTTTTGCTGGTGGTGGACACGTCGTTTTCGATGAAAAGCCGCGTCAAGGGCGTGCAGACGGCTGTCAGGAGCATTTTGCAATCAGGCATGGGCGCGCAGTTGCAGCCCGGTGACACGATTGGCGTGTGGACATTTAACTCGACACTCTTTGCTGGAAAATTCCCCCTGCAACGCTGGACGCCGCCGGAAAGTGACGCGATTTTCGCGCGCGTGCTGGAATTTTTGTCGAAGCAACCCACGGAAAAACCGACGGATCTCGATGCCGCTCTGGCGGGAATTCTGAAAGTGGTCCAGGATTCGGAGCGAATCACCGTGGTGCTGATTTCCGACGCGGATGACCTCCTGAAAGGAACTCCGTTCGATAGCCAGATCAATTCGTTTTACCTGCAGAATTATCGTCAGCAGAAAAAAACGCGGATGCCTTTTGTCACCATATTTCGTGGAGAAAAAGGAAAGATTGCGGATTACCGCGTCAGTTTGCCACCGTGGCCGCCGGAGTTTCCGCCGGTGCCCAAAATTGCCGCCAAAGAAATCAAATTGCCGCCCGTCGTGAAAAAACCGGTCGTGCTTCCGGTCGTCGTTCCGCCATTGATTGTTCATGGAAAAAAAACGGAGCCGCCCCCGCTCCAACCCGCGCCGGAACCGAGTGTGGAGAAAACTCCGTCGTCAAGCGCTCCCGTGGAAATGCCGAAAAGCGAATCCGTCATCCAACCTGCCGCGCTACCACCGGCGGCGGCGCCCGTGATTTTGGCGCCGGAGTCAAAACCGGAACCTGTCGTTGAATCAAAGGTGCAACAAGAACCCTTTCCACAAGTTGCTCCTGTCGTCACTGAAACTCTGACTACGCCGAGCGGGGCGACTCGGCCTTCGCAACCAAATCAACCGGAACCCGCAGCAAAAGTCGAAGTGGCTCCGGACGTTCCAAAACCAGTGGCGATTTCAGCAATGCCCGCTCCAGTTGAAACTTCTTCGGCTGCAAAGGTGGAGAATGTCACAGAAAAGAAAACAGTTTCGCCAGCTCCGGCTACAACGGTTGTTGCTGCGCCGTCTTCCAATGCGCCCTTGCCGGTGCAAACGGCTTTAGTCACACCGGAAAACAGTTCCAGCTATCGCAGACTGTGGATAATTGCGTCGCTGGTCTGCGGCTTTGCCGTGCTGATTATTTTGCTGCTGCGCCGTTCGCGAATGCCCCATTCCAGCCTGATCACGCGCTCGTTGGATCACGACAAAAAGCCGTAAGTCCTCAACCGACGCGCAGCCAGACGGTCTTTAGATAGGCAGGTTCGGCGCGCGAGATCGGAAAATCCGGCGACTGCGGCACGTAATGTTTTTGAAGAATTTTTCTGCGACCAGCGCGAATGCTTTCCTCGATGGCAGCGAGAAATTCTTCCGGTTCCCAATCCGCCGCATTCGTTGAAGCCAGTATAATGCCGTCCGGCTTCAGCAGTGGCAAAGCCACGGCAATGAGCTTGCCAAAATCTTTTTCCACGCGAAACGCGCCATGTTCTTTCGATTGCGAGAACGTCGGCGGATCCAGCACGATCACGTCAAACGCGCGATTTTTTTTCGCGAGCCGCCGCATCCAGTCGAACGCGTCGCCGTAAATGAAATCGTGTTCGTCGGGATTCAAGCCGTTTAACGCGAAGTTGCGCTTGCCCCATTCGAGATATTTTTTCGAGAGATCGAGGCTGGTCGTCTTTGCGCCGGCCTTGGCGGCACACACTGAAAAACCGCAGGTGTAGGCGAAGACGTTCAGTAGTTCAGGTTTCGTATTCCGTGTTCCGTGTTCCGTGTTGAAAAGGGAAAAGTCTGCGGCCACATGGCTGGTTAACAAGCGCCGCCGGTTGTCGCGTTGATCGAGAAACAGGCCGACGGAATAACCTTCGTTGAAACTCGGTTCAAACTCCACGCCGTTCTCGCGAATGGTGAAGCGCTCTGGAGCCGGTTGGCCGGAAATCAATTGCGGCGACGACTCCAACGGTGTGGCGCGCCGCACCTGGCGGGAAAGAATTTTGTGATACGTCCCGCGCACCGGAACGCCGAACACCTGCCCGGCGCGAACCGTGCCGGAGGGACTGGCCGAGCGGGTGCTCGGCGTTCCTAACGCGGCGAGGTGCGTGGTCTGAGGATTCGTTAATTCTGTTTCGCTTTGAGAAAGTAAAAACTCACCGAACCGTTCGACATACCAACCGGGCCAGCCGTCGCTCGCGCCGTGGATGATTCGGAAGGCGTTCGTTTCATTCGGATCGATCAACGCGGCGCGTAAAGCTACGCGTGGGTCGGCGAAAAAATCAACGGGCGCGTTGAAGGTCAAAAGTTCGTTGGTCGCCGGATGTCGAAAGGACAATTCGGCCGCGTGCAGGCAAACCCGGCCGAAATTCGATCCACCATAAAGCGTGTCGCCGAGAATCGGGAATCCGTTCTCAGCGGCATGAACACGGATTTGGTGGGTGCGTCCGGTCAATGGCGAGGCTTGGATCAGTTTCGAGTTTTGAGTTTCGAGTTTTGAGTCAAGTGCTTGAAACCTGGTTTCCGCAGGCTCACCACTCGCGCTGCTCACATAGCGATCACCCGCGCGGATGATTTTTGATTTGGCGGTGAACTCGCTTTGCTTCGGTTCGCGGTCGGTGAGCAGGAGATATTTTTTCTGGACGGTGCGTTGAGTGAATTGCTCCGTCAACGAACGATTCGCCAGCGCGGCTTTTCCAAAGACCATCACCCCGCTGGTTTCCTTGTCGAGCCGATGAATGATCGCAAGGTTTGCCCAGCGCGGTTCGCGGTGCCGCAGCCAATCGTAGATGCCTTCGCCAGCGAACGGGGAGGGCGCGTGCGTGTTCAGGCCGGCGGGTTTGTTGACCACCAGCAGATGCTCGTCTTCAAAAAGAATGCAGGGAACCATTCAAAGGATTTCAAAACATCCAACATCCAACATCCAACATCCAACACCGAACTTTGAATGCGGTAAAATTTGGATTGAAATCTGGTGCGGGATGCTTGTTCACCAGAATATCCAGTCATTTTTCCAGACGACCCAGATGCCGAGCAGGAAGTTCGTGATGGCGTGGGCGGTCATCGCGTCGCCAATTCGGTTTTTGCGGATGACCAGCCATTGAAAGACCATTCCGCACAGGATTCCAGCGAGCCATTGATAATGTTGGCCAGGGCCGAAAATTATTGCAGTAACAATAAAAGAGGTCGGATGGAATTGGTGAAACGGCATGGACTGGAAATCTGTGCGGACAAAATAGCGATAAAGAAAGGAGCGGTAAAAAACTTCTTCCAAGGGCGGCACCACAAATGTAGAGCCCAAAAGATGGACTACAATAAACATCCAAGCCAATGCTGGGTTTCCGAAAAAATCTTCATGTGGATTTGAA
>JBEEGR010000172.1:0-9489 GCA_041166985.1 Verrucomicrobiota bacterium
AGCGCGCGCGCCAGAAAGTTGAATCGGTAAGTCAGATTATTCTGAATGCCGATATTCAAAACGTGTCGGTATTTTTTCATTCCGCTTTAAATTCGCCAAAAGGTCTGTCAAAAAAATCCAGATGCAGTCCGAAAACCTGCGGGTTACTGCTAGTTTACCCAATTCCGCTTTTTTGGAACATAACGTGCGCAGCGCAAATTGGAAATTGATTTGCGATGAGCGGGTTGCCTTCGTAGCGTAGGCAATTCTGAAAATTGAACATCTTGAAACTGGAAATTATGGCGACTAAACCGCTGACGAACGACGAATTGACGGAACTGACAACCGGCCTGCACAAGCTGGCGCGCAATCTCTGGTGGACGTGGGACCAGGAAGCTCAGGAAATTTTTGCCGAACTCTCGCCGCGCTGTTGGCAAAGCCTGTATCACAACGCCGTCGCCGTGCTGCACGAAGTTTCCGAATACGAACTGCGCGTGCGATTGCAGGAACCGGAATTCGCCGAGCGTGTGCGTGAAGTCCTGCGCGCCTTCAACGCCTACATGGAAGACAAAACCACGTGGTGCCATCAACATGCCGCCGCGTTGCACAAAAACCCGGTCGCGTATTTTTCGGCTGAATTTGGTTTTCACGAAACATTGCCCATCGCGGCGGGCGGCCTTGGCGTCCTCGCGGGCGATCACGCCAAAGCGGCCAGCGATCTGGGGCTGGGCTTTGTCGGCATCAGTTTGTTTTATCGCGAAGGTTATTTTCAGCAGGCGGTGGATGCGAACAACTGGCAGACGGAATATTACACGCTCCTGAATCCCAAAAATCTTCCACTCGAACCCGTTCTCGATAGTCGAGGCGAGCCGATTGTTTGCTCGGTGCCGATTGGCATGAACGAAGTTTTCTTCCGCGCCTGGCGGGTAAACGTCGGACGCGCGCCGGTCTATTTGCTCGATGCGAACATGCCGCAGAACGAACAGCACTTTCGCGATCTGACGCTGCGCGTGTATGGCGGTGACAGCACGACGCGCATCATGCAGGAGATGCTGCTCGGCATCGGCGGCGTGCGTTTGCTGCGCGCGCTCGGCGTGAAACCTTCCACGTTTCACATGAACGAAGGTCACGCGGCGTTTCTGACTTTGGAATTGATCCGTGAAAAAATCGGCGGCGGAAAAACGCTGCTGGAAGCTTCGGCGGAAACCAAGATGGAATGTTTGTTCACTACGCACACGCCGGTCGAAGCGGGCCATGATCGGTTCACACCGAGCCTCCTGGATTACGCGATGCAAACGTATCGCACGAAACTGCCGATTGAGCTTGCTCAACTGATGGGGTTGGGTCGCGTTGATCCCACGAACGCCGAGGAGCCATTTTGCATGACGGTGCTCGCGCTGAAACTTTCGCGCGCTGCCAACGGCGTCAGTGAATTGCACGGCGAAGTGAGCCGGCACATGTGGCAGGCTCTTTATCCGGGCAAAACGGTGGAACAAGTTCCGATTGGACATATCACCAATGGCATCCATCTGCTTGGCTGGATGAAGGGGCCGGTGCGGCAATTCTGGCGGCGCAAGCTCAACGCGACTTCCGGTCATCCCGACCCGGCCAAGATCAATGGCTCTTCCGATTGGTCCACGAAAATTAATTCCCAGGAATTCTGGCAGCGGATGGGCGACCCGAATTTTATTTCCGACGAAGAGCTGTGGGCGTTGCGTTACAACCTGCGACGCGAGTTGATCGAGTTCGCCCGTCGTCGTTTGCTCATGCAACGCCAGCGTCTCGGCCAGGGCGATTTCATCCAGTTCGATATGCTGCTGAACCCTGACGCGCTGACGATTGGTTTCGCGCGCCGGTTCGCCACGTATAAACGCGCGCCACTGATTTTTCAGCAGATGGAACAGATCGTGAAGCTCACGCGCGACAAGACGAAACCGATCCAATTTATTTTTGCCGGCAAAGCGCATCCCCGCGATGACGATGGCAAGCGTTACATTCAACACATTATTCACCTGAGCAAATTCAGCGACCTGCAAGGCAGCCTGGTGTTCATCGAGAACTACGACATCCACGTCGCGCGCCAGATGGTGAGCGGCTGCGATGTCTGGCTCAATAATCCGCGTCGTCCGCTGGAAGCTTCCGGCACGAGCGGCATGAAGGCCGGTTGTCATGGTTGTTTGAACATGAGTATCCTGGACGGTTGGTGGCGCGAAGGTTTCGATGGCACCAATGGATTTGGAATCGGCGAAGACGCACATGCGGAATCGGTCGAGGAACAGGACCGTGAGGACAGCGAAAATCTTTTCAAAACGCTCACCGAAAACGTCATCCCGTTGTTTTATCAGCGCGACGAACAAGGCGTGCCGCGTCAATGGCTGCAACGCATCCGCCGCGCGATGGTCACGCTCGTGCCGCAATTCACCACCTCGCGCATGGTGAAGGAATACACTGAGAAGTATTATCTGACGAAGTAGTGGAAACGTGATGCGTGTTCCGTGTTCCGTGAATTCTCTTTCACGCGTCACGAAACACGGGGCACGGAATACAATAGCTACGCTTGGTTTCGTTCGCGATTCAGATTACCTTTCTCCTGTGCTACCCGACATCAAATCGCAGACGAAAGAAGAACTCGAAGCCCAGTTCAAAAGCTGGGGCGAGCCGACGTATCGTGTGGCGCAGGTTCTGGAATGGCTTTATGTGCATCGCGTGACGAGTTGGGATGCGATGACGAATCTGTCGAAAGCACTACGCGAAAAATTGCGCGGGCAATATTCGTTTCACGCACTTGAACTGGCACGCAAACAGGGTTCGCGCGATACCACACAAAAATTTCTTTGGAAGCTCAATGACGGTTCCTTCATCGAAAGCGTTTTGATTCCCGCCAATCCATCGCTTTACGGCGAAGCGAGCGACCGCCATACGTTATGCGTTTCGACGCAGGTTGGCTGTGCTTACGGTTGCAAATTCTGCGCGAGCGGACTCGATGGTTGGAAACGCAATCTGCGCGTGGAGGAAATCGTCGAACAGGTGCTGGCGATTGAAAGGTTGGAGTCCAGCCTTCCGGCTGTTCCCGGCGCGGAGCACGCTAAAGCGTGGACTCCAACAAAGCCTGCGTCCCGCCTCATTGATAACCTCGTCATCATGGGCATGGGCGAGCCGCTGGCGAATTACGAAAATTTAATCAAGGCGCTGAGAATTTTGAACGCGCCGTGGGGCGGGGGAATTGGCGCGCGCAAGATAACGGTTTCTACCAGCGGACTCGCGCCGCAGATTCGTAAACTCGCGGATGAGCCGTTGCAATTTCGCCTCGCGATTTCTCTTCATGGCGCGACGGACGAGACGCGCAACAAAATCATGCCGGTCAATCGCAAGTATCCACTCAAGGAGTTGACCGCCGCCTGCGAATATTATCAGGAGAGCAAAGGCCGCATGATTACCTTTGAATACATTTTGATTGCCGGTGTGAACGATGGACTCGACCAGGTTCTTCCGTTGGCGCAACTCGCGCGCAGGTTGAATGCAAAAGTGAACTTGATTCCTTACAACAAAGTTGAAGACCTGCCATGGGAACGCCCGAGTGAAACAGCGCAAGAATCGTTTCTCGCCGCGCTGGAAAAGCAAAGAGTTATCGCGACGCTTCGCCGGGAAAAAGGCCATGACATTGATGCCGCCTGCGGTCAGTTGCGGTTAAAGACGGAACGCGAAACGGCTTCCAGCACTACTTAGTGTGGAACTTGCCAATCTTCACTTGTATGGACAGTGATCCGTAATTATCAAAATAATTTCCTGGGTCACCTGCGAAATCAGGTGCATCGGGAAAACCAAGATAAAGGCGAGTAGCGCCAGAAGGCGCGTAAAATGTTTGAGTGATATTGTTGTCGGTTTTTCCGTCACCAATAAAGAACACCTGGCCAATAGCGGGAAACAGACTGGTGAAATTTCTTCCCACGGAATTTGTGGAAAAAACCAATGTCGCTGGCGGCGGAAATTGTGGTTCTGAATTCGAAAGGAAAACACCCACCAACGGAAAACCATAATCGCCCGCATAGCCAGAAATGCCGCCGTATGAATTAATACTTGTGGTTTGACCCACGATGCCTTCTGGTCCTAAATCATACAAGCTATAATAGGGAGAAACGCTGCCCGTTCCTTCAAAACGAAAACCGGAGGAGTGTTTAGGCACAGAAATCATGATCGGCAATGTGCCTGCAAATGGAGAAACGCTTCCCGCAGCGAAAATATTGGCCGTTGACAGAACTTCAACCGAAACCGATTTCGCCGCCAGTGCTGCCTGGGAGGTGAGTGCAATGCAAGTGGTAATGATTGTTAGTGAAAGCTTCATATTTTCCTTTTGTAAGATTTAATCGTCCCAGACTCCAACCAACAGGAGTCTAGTTTTGGCAGTAAATAAAGCAAACAAAAAGTCATCGCGACGCTTCACCGGGAAAAAGGCCATGACATTGACGCGGCGTGCGGACGGTTGCGGTTAAAGACGGAGCGCGAGTTGGCCGGTCAGGTTGCCGAAGGTTGAGCGCCGGTCTGTTTGCGCAATTCGGTTTTCAAAACTTTTCCTGTCGCATTTCGTGGCAAGGCTTGCACGAAGATTACCTGGCGCGGCACTTTGTAATCGGCCATTTTGCCACGCACGAATTTCAAGAGCGTCTCGGCATCTATGGTCGTGCCGTCGTTCGGCACCACAAACGTCACCGCCTGTTCGCCGCGCCGGGAATCCGGCTGGCCGACGACCGCGGCTTCTTTCACATTGGGAAACTGGTAAATCACTTCCTCGATCTCGCGCGGATAAACATTGTTGCCGTTGACCAGCAGCATGTCTTTCTTCCGATCGGTGATGTAATAGTAACCTTCCTCATCACAATACCCGACATCGCCCGTGAGCAGCCAGTCTTGGCGGAAAACTTTCGCGGTTTCTTCGGGTTGGTTCCAATAACCCATCATCACGTTGCCACCGCGCACACAGATTTCGCCGATTGCTCGTGCGCCGAGCATTTTTCCATCGTCGTCCTGAACGCTCATCTCCACATTGGCAACCGGTAAACCAATCGAGCCGGCTTTGCGCGTGGCGTCGAGCGGATTTTTGGAAACCACCGGGCTGGCTTCGCTCAGGCCGTAACCTTCAATCAGCGGAATATGAAATTTTTTCTCGAAGTCTTCGAGGATTTGAACGGGCAGCGGAGCCGATCCGCTGATGCAGATGCGCAGCGGCAACGGCACCGGAAGGTCAGCGTTCACGAGGCCGCGATAAAATTGCGGGATGGCCGGCAGAATCGTGGCTTCGCGCGCGTAAATTTCCTGAAGGACATTGCGCGGCGGGTGGAGCGATTTAATGAGGAGAATGGAGCCGCCGACAAGCAGCGGGAGCATGATGCCGACGGTCAGCATGTAACTGTGAAACATCGGCAGCAACACGACGAAACGGTCGGCCTCAACGGTTCGCAGAACGATCCGGCAACTCTCGATGTTGTGCAGCAGATTGCCGTGCGAGAGCATCGCGCCTTTGGGCTTGCCAGTCGTGCCGGACGTATAAATCAAAACGGCGAGGTCTTCCTCCCTGCGGTTGGTGTTGCGCAGGATTTCAGTTTCCATTTTCACGCCCGCCGGCGGCACCGGGAAGGAAGCGAGAATATTTTCAATGTTCAAAAGCCTCAATGCCGGACGTTTCGCTTGGAGCGGTTCGAAATGTGCGCTGAGTTCGTTGTCGGTGATGAGGACATCAATGCCCGCATCGCGAAGAATGAAACTGACTTCGTCGGGTTTGAGAAAATTATTGATCGGCACGACGACCGCGCCGAGGTGCAGAATACCGAAGAGCGCGGGGACAAACTCGGGACAGTTTTTCAGCCACAACGCGACACGATCGCCGGGTTTCACTCCCGATTGTTGCCTTAAAATACACGCGACAAACAGCGATTGGCTCCAGAGTTCCGAATAGGAATAGGCGCGTTCGCCCCAGAAGAGGGCTGTTTTTTCCAAATGTTTATGGGCGGATTCTGAAAACGCGCTGGCTAGGTTCATCACGAACATACTACCGTGACCCGCGTTCAGCGACAAGCTACAGTTCCAAGGCAAGTCTGATTAACACCGTGGCCTTAACACTGCTCATTTCAAACGACACTTGACACCTGACACCCGACCTCTGACATCATTACAGTTCCAACGTGATTGATACTGAACAAAAGCTCGCTGCATTCCTGCCGCAACTTCGCGCGGCGACCTGGGTGGCGGTGGATACCGAGGCCGACAGCCTGCACGCGTATCCCGAAAAAGTCTGTCTCATTCAAATCAGCATTACCGACGATGACCAATTGGTTGATCCGCTGGCCAAGATTAATCTGGAACCATTGCTCGACGCGCTCTCCGGCCACGAACTCCTCATGCACGGCGCGGATTACGATCTGCGACTGTTGCTCAAGCATCATGAGTTTGTGCCCTCGGCGATTTTTGACACCATGCTCGCCGCACGCTTGCTCGGCGAACGCCAGTTCGGTTACGGCAATCTGGTGGAAAAATTTCTCGGCGTGAAACTGGAGAAAGGCCCGCAAAAAGCCAACTGGGCGCTGCGGCCATTGACCGAGCGCATGGAAAAATACGCGCGCCACGACACGCATTACCTCAAGCCGCTCCAGGACAAACTCGCGCCCGAACTCAAGGCCCAGGGCCGCCTCGCCTGGCATCAGGAAGCGTGCGCGCGGCTGATTGCCGATTGCACGCGGCCCATTGTGCCGGATCTGGATGCCGTCTGGCGCATCAAAGGCAGCCACGCGTTGGGCCGGCCCGCGCTCGCGGTTCTGCGCGAACTTTGGCAATGGCGTGAAGTTGAAGCCATCGCGGTGAACCGTCCGCCGTTTTTTATTTTGAGCCATGACGCGCTCGTGGACATCGCCGCGGCAGCCGCGATGCAGCGCCCGATTGATCCGCTCATGCCCAAGCACATTTCGGAAAGGCGTCGCGCGGGAATCAAAAAAGCCATTGCCGACGGGTTGGCGGTTTCACCCGAAAAACTTCCGCGCATTATCGAGCGCACCAATCATCGTCCCAGCGAGGCCGAGCAACGACGTTTTCTCGAACTGCAAAAGCGCCGCGACAAAAACGCGCACGACCTCAACCTCGATCCCACGCTCATCGCCAGCCGTGGAACGATGTCCGAACTCGCGCGCAGTTGGGACCAACACGCACCGGAGTTGATGAACTGGCAGCGCGAGTTGTTAATAAAGTAGGGCAGGCGTCTCGCCTTCCGCGTTTTCTTGTCACCGCGTGCACTCCTTTCCAAATCAGGATACTTCTTGAATTTTCTCTTGAACGCCGTTTCTGATCTGCTTCAATAGGCGTAATAAAAGAGGGAAATGCATGAAAATCTCCATTCGTGTCTGGGCAATCATAATTCTCCAAGCATGGCAAAGTTTTGGTGCCGTCGAGCCGAGTATTACGCAACAACCGCAGAGTGAAGACATTGTTGCCGGCACGAATGCCGTTTTCACTGTTGGAGCCACTGGGCAAACGCCGCTGACATATCGCTGGTCATTTAACGGAACGAATCTCACTGACGGTCCGCGTATCAGCGGGGCGACCAATTTAAGTTTGACCATCAGTAACGTGGCATTGACTGACCAAGGCAATTATCAGGTTGTGGTCAGCAACCGGCACGGAGTTGCGACGAGTTCGAATGCCAATCTGACTGTTGGAAATCCTCCGAGTATTCTCATACAGCCGACAAATCGAATCGTTATGGAGGGAAGCAACTGCGCATTTACTGCAAAGGCAGCGTTTAGTGGATCCGCAGTAATCCGATGGGAAAAGGACGGAACAGTCGTGGTTTATGGCGGCAGGATTACGGAATCAGCGGTGTTTAGTCCAAATGCCTTCATCATTTCCACGTTAAGCATTTCCAACGTTCAACCAAATGATGCAGGAACGTATAGGCTGGTGGTCGTAAGTAATGCCTATGGGTCAACCGCGAGTTCGCCGGCTTCGTTAACGGCGCTTCCGGTTTCGACTGTGAAATATGTCAATTTGAATAGCACCAATCCCATTCCGCCTTATACCGCGTGGAACTTTGCGGCGACGAATATCCAGGACGCGATTGATGTTGCTAACAACGGCGATACGGTTCAAGTAACGAATGGCATTTACGAAACTGGAGGCCAGTTATTTTCGGACGGTCCATATGAATGGACGGATCGTGTGGCGGTAACAAAGCCTCTCATTGTCCAGAGTGTGAATGGTCCGTCAGTAACCATAATCAAAGGATATCAAGTACCCGTAACAACTAATGGGCCTTTCGCGGTCCGGTGCGCGTATCTGACTTCAGGAGCTATACTATCAGGCTTTACCTTAACCAACGGCGCAACCCGCGATGAAATCTCCAGCCCCAGCATTAATGGCGGCGGAATCTGGTGCGCGTCCAGCGACGCGATTGTTACGAACTGTGTGCTCGTTGGCAATGCGGCTTCCAAGTCCGGAGGCGGAGTTTATGGTGGGACCCTGGTCAACTGCATCCTTGTGAACAACACGGTCATTGGCGAGCCGGGTCCAGATCCTGGGATTGCTCCGCATGGTGGAGCAGCAACCGGAAGCATACTTAACAACTGCATTATATCGAACAATTCTGCCTACAATGGAGGCGGGACTTACAACTGTGTGTCGAGTAACTGCACTTTGATCGGCAATAAAGCCAGCGGGGATGGAGGCGGGGCTTTTTATGGAACCCTGAATAGTTGCGTAGTTTCCAACAATTCGTGCTTTGGAGGTGGAGGCGGAACGTTCAACTGCGTAGTGAAGGACTGCAATCTTGAGGGCAACACAGGAGATGTTTTCGGTGGCGGAGCTAATTTTGGGTTTTTAACCAACTGTTCGCTAACAGGTAATCATTCCGCTTATGGGGGCGGAGCCGAGGCAGCCACTTTGGCTGATTGCATGTTGATCGGAAATACAGCCAGCGAAGCTGGCGGCGGAGCAGGCAATAGCGATCTTCTGAACTGCGATTTAATCAGCAACTCTGCGTTCGCAGGCGGCGCCACATTTGATAGCACCTTGGTCAATTGCATGGTCATCAGCAACTCCGCCTCAACGTATGGCGGCGGAGCCAATGGCAGCGTGCTTATTGATTGTGTTGTTTCGAATAACACGGCGATGAGCGGGGGTGGAATCTACAATGCCTTTCTGAATAATTGTGTGTTGACAGCCAACGTGGCGGATGATGTTGGTGGGGGAGCGCTCTATAGCGTGCTAAACAAATGTATGCTGTTGAACAATTTAGCTGAGGCCGGTGGTGGTGGCGGAGCACAGGCATGCACATTGAATGATTGTTCCCTTTTGGGCAATTCGGCATTGGTTGCTGGTGGCGGAGCGGCGGACAGCACTTTGAACAATTGCTTAGTTACGGGCAATTTCTCAGCGAATGGAGGAGGCGGAGCCTGGACTTCCACTCTGAATAACTGCACTGTAACTGGAAATTCAGCAAGTGTGGATAGTGCTGGGACAGGAGCCTGTGTA
>JBEEGR010000173.1:0-4690 GCA_041166985.1 Verrucomicrobiota bacterium
ATGAACCGCTGGCTCGCTACACAGCGCCAGCGCGATACGAATTTTGTTTTCGCCAAAGACGGCGTGCATCCTGACGCAGCAGGTCATTGGATCATGGCGAAACAAATCCTGCTGCATCTTGGCGCAACCGACCTGGAGAACGTTGACAGTCCATCGGCGATGGTTGCGGCAAACCCGCATGGCGAAGAAATTATGAAATTAATTCACCAGAAACAGGAATTGCTGCGCGACGCGTGGCTTGCGGAAACAGGCCACACGCGTTCGGGCGTCAATCAGGGCTTGCCGCTGCCGGAAGCAGAAGTGAAGGCCGCCGAGTTGGACAAACAAATCCGTGGATTAGCCGGATCAGCTTCAGCCGACAAGGCAGCGCCGTTCCCGGGTCAAAAATCGCAGTGGGAAGGTTTCGACCGTTACGACTTTGAAGTGAACGGGAAGCCCGCCATTATCGTGGTGCCGAAGACTGCGTTACCCGGAAAACCGTGGGCGTGGCGCGGAGAATTTTTCGGCGCGTATGCGAACGCCGATGTCGCGCTGATTGAAAAAGGTTTTCACCTCGCTTACCTGAGCGTGCCGGATTTGTTTGGCAGTCCGGAGGCCGTGAATTACTGGAATGGTTTTTACAAAGAGCTTACCGAAAAATATGGCCTCGCGAAAAAGCCCGCGCTCATCGGGCTGAGTCGCGGCGGTCTGTATTGCTACAATTGGGCGATTGTGAATCCGGACAAAGTCGCGTGCATCTATGCCGATGCGGCGGTTTGCGATTTCAAAAGCTGGCCCGGCGGCAAATTGAAAAACCTCGGCCAAGGCGAAGGCAGCGCGGACGAATGGGCGAAGATGCTCAAAGCTTACGGATTTAAATCCGATGCAGAAGCCATCGCGTATCGCGGGAATCCGGTGGACAATCTCAAGCCGCTTGCCCACGCGAAAATCCCACTGCTGCACGTTTATGGTGATACTGACACTCTTGTGCCCTGGCAGGAAAACACTGGCGTCGTCGCCTCGCGTTACAAGGAACTTGGTGGCAATATTACTTTGATTCCGAAACCGGGCGTCGGTCATCATCCGCATGGATTGACCGACCCAACGCCGATTGTTGATTTTATTTTAAAATACGCCGCGACGAACCCATGAAAACAAAACTGAACTCCGCCCGTTTGAAAAAAACTTCCCGCGTCAAAACCGCGAAACTCGAACTCGTCACAGCCCATGCCGCGCTGCCAGTGGTTCCCGCGAAAGACCGTCGCCTGAATTTTGGAAACAAGTGGGACTACGCGCCTGCACCGGAAGATTCAAAAAGTTACGTCATCGCGCCACGGCATGAGTTATTCATCAATGGCAAGTTCGTTAAACCGCATTCAGGAAAATATTTTCCCTCCATCAATCCCGCGACGGAAGAGAAGCTCACGGAAATCGCGGCCGCCGACGCGAGCGATGTGGATTCAGCGGTGAAATCTGCGCGGCGTGCTTACGACAAAGTCTGGAGCAAGATGCCGGGACGCGAGCGCGGCAAATATCTTTATCGCATCGCGCGCATCATCCAGGAGAAGTCGCGCGAATTGGCCGTGCTCGAAACGATGGACGGCGGCAAGACCATCAAGGAAAGCCGCGATGTGGATTTGCCGCTCGTGGCCGCCCACTTTTTTTATTACGCGGGCTGGGCGGACAAGTTGAAATACGCGTTCCCGGGCAAAACGCCGCAGCCGCTCGGCGTCGCGGGGCAGATCATTCCGTGGAATTTTCCGCTGCTCATGGCCGCGTGGAAAATCGCGCCCGCGCTCGCGTGCGGAAACACGGTGGTTTTGAAACCGGCGGAAACCACGAGTCTCACGGCGCTGCGGCTGGCGCAGATTTTTCAGGAGGCGGAATTGCCCGAAGGCGTGGTGAACATCGTCACCGGCGCGGGCGAGACCGGCGCGGCGCTCGTCAATCATCCGGACATCAACAAGCTCGCGTTCACCGGCAGCACGGAAGTCGGCAAGCGCATCGCGCAGGTCGTCGCGGGCACGAAGAAGAAACTCACGCTCGAACTCGGCGGCAAGGCGGCGAATATTTTGTTCGAGGACGCGCCGATTGATCAGGCCATCGAAGGCGTCATCAACGGAATTTATTTCAATCAAGGCCACGTCTGCTGCGCCGGTTCGCGGCTGTTCGTGCAGGAAGGGATTTATTCCAAGGTCATCAAGAAATTGCGCGACCGCATCCAGACGTTGCGCGTCGGCAATCCGCTCGACAAAAACACCGACATCGGCGCGATCAATTCGCGGCCGCAGCTCGAAAAAATCCGCGAGCTGGTGCAAAGCGGCGTGGACGAAGGCGCGGAGTTGACGCAGACGCAGTGCACGCTGCCGGCCAAAGGATATTGGTTTGCGCCGTCGTTTCTCACGGGCGTCACGCATGCGCATCGCGTGGCGTCAGAAGAAATTTTCGGGCCGGTGCTGAGCGTGATGACGTTCCGCACGCCGGAAGAGGCATTCGAGCGCGCGAACAACATCCCCTACGGCTTGAGCGCGGGCGTGTGGACGGACAAGGGCAGCAAGATTTTCAAGATGGTCAACAAGCTGCGCGCCGGTGTTGTCTGGGCGAACACCTACAACAAGTTCGACCCGACAAGCCCGTTCGGCGGCTACAAGGAAAGCGGCTTCGGTCGCGAGGGCGGCTTGCACGGGTTGGCGGCGTATTGTCGGTTGGATTGAATAAATGGGCGAACTAAAGAAACCCAACAAGAGAAAACCGCCCAGGAAACGGCGAAAGTTTCATCCGCCGCTTCTTGCTGGACTTGGTTATTGGGCAACGCCAGTGCAAAAAGTCGTAAAACGATGGCGCAAAAAACTTGGCGAAAGAGTTTTTGAATCAGTAATTGAGTCATACATGATTTCGGGCGTCTATTCGATGACCAGTTTCGACGCGCCTATTAATGAGGACGCATTTTGCACGCACAAACGCTTCGTTCTCGAATTGCTTTTAGCTTTAGATGACGTTTGGAATGATAAGGGCAGTTTGGATGGCTGGATTCTAAAGTTAGGCTACAGCGGAGACAGCAGAGACTATGAAAACGACGTTCCGATTCCACGATCATACAAGCGTATTCAGGAACTGATCTTTCAGCAGAGCGGATTAACATTTGAGGAAAAAGCCATTTCCAAACGTGCGGAAAGGCTTCATTTAACCTAATCGACGAATACCGGCTTCCAATGTCGCTTGGTAAGCATTCGCCGCTTCTGTGACAGTTCGACTATGACGAAAATTTACATGGATGTCTGTTGCTGGAATCGGCCTTTCGATGGCCAGACGCAAGCGCGTGTGCATCTGGAGGCCGAGGCGGTGATGGCGGTCGTTTCGGAAATCGAACGCGGCGACTGCCAGCTTCTGCACAGTGATGTTGTGGATTTGGAAATTGCGAACACGCCCGCCCTCGAATTGCGGCAACGTCTGCAAGTCCTGATTCCGCGCCAGCATCGTTACGTTCGTTGTGAACAAAAAGTGTCAGTACGCGCGCTGGCGTTGGAGCAACGCGGGTTCGCCGGCATTGACGCTTTGCATCTGGCCTGCGCGGAATCGGCGGGCGCGGATGTGTTCCTAACGACGGACGACCGTTTGCTGCGACTGGCCGCACGGCACGCGGAGTTCCTGCGTGTGAGAGTTGCCAATCCGCTGATTTGGATGCAAGATAGGCCCACAGATTGATTATGCCGACAATGACGCTTGAACAAATCCGCACGAAAGGCTTGCGCGCCTTGGTCGAAGAACTGGGCACGGTGGGTGCGGTGCGGTTTCTTCAATTGACCGAAACCGGACGGGGCGATTACTCCCGCGAGCGACACACCCGCATCGGCAAGCAAAGCGTGCAATCTCTGGTGAAACAAATTGAAGCGCGGCGAAAACGCGCTGCCACTTAATTTGTCAATCCTCCCTCCACGCATCCGGCTTTAAGTCCATTTTCATTGGCACGAATTGGTTCGATACCTCTCTCCGTTCGACGCAAGAGGGAGAAGTTTCTTAAGCTGCGCACTGGTGTCGTCTGGGCGAACAGCTACAACAAGCGAACTGGTTACTTGCGCTCGTAATGGAGCCTGTGGTATTGGTTTCTGCGATGTTGACAGCGAAACGGCCGGCTGAACTTTCAAGGCGATACGCAGTCAACCGTCGCCCAACTCGACAGTCGTAATTGTTGGCGATCATTTAAGCCCACGTGGCGGAATTGGCAGACGCGCTAGATTCAGGTTCTAGTGAATAACATCGTACAGGTTCAAGTCCTGTCGTGGGCACCACTTTTGTTCGGGAAATCAATGATGGTGCTGTGTCTTGCACAGAGTTTGCACAACGTAGGGCCAGAAACCCTGATCGCCGAGTGAGATTCCCCGTCACAGTCCAGTTTTACGACCAGCGAGCCAAAGTCTATGCGCCCGCCAAAAACTTCCCGTTTTATCGCGTTGCATTCAAGGTGGCTGGCAAACGCCGAATGCTGACATTTGGCAGCTACGGTGAAGCAAAGACGGCGGCAGAGAAGAAGGTAAAGGAGCTTCACAAAGGCCAACAATCATCCGCACTGACTGCAAAACAAGCACAAGACGCTCTGACCGTCCGCGATATGCTCGCCGTCTATCGGCAGGAAACCGGCACGGTGGTTTCAATCGTCGAATTGGTCGGCAACTACCTTTCCGTCGTCAAGCAAATGCCGAAAAGCTGCTCA
>JBEEGR010000174.1:0-3131 GCA_041166985.1 Verrucomicrobiota bacterium
GAAAAACAATTGCTGGAAAAGTATTCGGCTCATTGAATCCTCATCCAAATAATCGTGAGTCGAACCAATTATATCTTCATTGATTTTGAGAACGTTCAGGAGACCGATTTGGATCGCATCGCTGATAAACCGATCAAGGTAGTCTTGGTTTTGGGTGAGCGACACAAAAGTCTGCCGGTAGTCTTCATAAAGAAACTTCTCAAGTACGCCGGACAAGTGCAGTTAGTTGAAACCGGTCGCAGCGGAAAGAACGCACTGGATTTGGTACTCGCTCATCATATTGGCGAAGCAAAGAAAGCCGACCCACATGGTTTTTTTCACATTCTTTCCAAGGACAAGGATTTCGATGCGCTGATTGGGCATCTCAAAGACAACAATGTCCTTGCTGCTCGGCGTAAATCGTTCAGCGAAATTCCGATGCTGATGAATACGGATGAGCGAGTGGGGTTCGTCAGCACACGCTTCAATCCAAAACAAGTGACACGCGCCAAAAAGAGAGCGACGCTGGAGTCCCAAATTCAGGCGATGTTTGGAAAGACACTATCAGGAACTGAACTCGCGGACACAATCAAGGGTTTGATCGCAAAAAAAGTGATCGAAATACACGCATCGGGTGAAATTATTTACAAGCTGTGAGCACGGAAGCGATCTCAAACCAGACCTGCTTCACCTATTGAACGGCTTGACAATCGCCTCCTCTGCCACAATCTTTCCCGCCTGCCGGATGCCTCGGTAGCTCAATGGTAGAGCAGTTGACTCTTAATCAATTGGTTCACGGTTCAAGTCCGTGCCGGGGCACCACTTTTCACTCGCAAAGCGGCGAGCTTCGGTTTGGCGGGCCGCTTTCTCTCATTTCGAGTTTTGAAATTCCGATTATTTCGCCACCAGATCATCGCGTGTCCACATCACGCGGTCGGGGCCGGCGGAATGAATTTCCATTTCTTTGGCGCTCAGTTGATGAAAGAAAAACGGCGTGCCCCACGCGTCCACCAGTTCGCCGTTCGAGTTGATACGCAAACCGGAGTCAGGTTTGATAAACTGGGTTTGTTTCGGGTTGCCACCGTTCAGCGCCTTGGTGATTTCCAGATTCGTGCCGACCGGATTGCCGCCAAACGTGGAACTGAACTGGCGAAAAACCAGTCGCATATTTTCCAGCACGACCTCGGGAGCAATGTCGGTGGGTTCGAGCGGTCTGGCCGGAGGGAGCGGAGAAAAATTTCGTGAGGCTCGAACGGACGCGCTCGTTGCCAATGGAGCAGAGGAATTGGAAACAGCGACTTCAGCCAACAACGCATTGGTGGAAACAGAGCGCGGCGCAATGGGTTGCTCGGTTTTATTGCTGGAAAAAGTTGGTGAAGAATTTTCTCGTGCTCGATGCACGGGCTTCGAAGGCAATGGAATCAACAGCGCGATAAGAACCGCGCAGAGCAGGACGAGCACGATGCCCAGCAACCATTTCTTCATGCCATGAATCCAAGGTTGGGCGTCGAGAAGCGACCGAGATTCGGAAAGACCGTCGCCAGATTATTGCTGTCCACGCCAAACCACGTGGCGAGCGTCGCGAAATATTGATCGCAGGCCGTCGTTGGAATCCAACGTCCGGTGCTGGTGTCGTCCGGACCGTTGACGGCGAGCGTGGGAAATTTTCCGTAGGTGCGCCGGCCGTTGACCGCGCCGCCGAGGATAAGATGATGGCTGCCCCAACCGTGATCGCTGCCCTGGCCATTGCATGGGAAGGTGCGGCCAAAGTCGCTCGACGTGAAGGCCGTCACGCTGTTGGACAAACCGGGATAAAGCCCATTGAGTTGTTCCATCGCGCGTTGAAACGCGTAGAGGCTTTGACTGACTTCGGCAAGGAGGTTTGAGTGCGCGCCGGTCGTGGTGAACCCGGGACCGGGAGTTTGTCCGGTATGCAAATCGTAACCGCCGACCTGGCAAAAGAAAATCTGCCGCTTCATCTCAAATCCACCGTTCGCCACGCTGCGCCGGCCAGCTTCAATGAGCCGGGCGACCATTTTCAATTGGGAACTGAGCGTTGAATTATTGACCGTGCCGCCGGTGGGCGAAGTGATGTTGGTGGGAAAGGGCGTAGTCCAGTAATTCGCCGCGCTCGTCGTGCTGATGGCGGAGTTGAGCAGCGCGCCGGTATTGATCGCATGTTGCGCGACACTGGCGTAGGCCTGCGCCTGCATGTTCGCATACGGCAGCCCGAGAATGTTCGTGAGGGCCGCAGTGCGATTGGTGAGCGCGGTTCCTGAACCTGGAAGCGCGAGTGAAATCGCGCCCGAGGTTGAGACGGAGTATTGTGAAAGGATGTTGCCGACTTCAAATGTGTTTGCGCCCGAAAGCGAAACGGACAGCGAAATCGGCGCATTAGGCTGCACGGAAGCGAGCAGGTCGGCGCAACGTCCGCCCCAGCCGGTCAACGCGGGCTGGTCGGGAATAGAAGTCTGCCATTGCGTGACCTGATCGGCGTGGGAAAAAAGCTGCGGCGGTTTTTGCAGAATGCCAGCCTTATACTGAGCGCTGGTCATCGGGAAAACGAGGGTGCCGGTGTTAAACAGGAGCGCGAGTTTTTGTTCGCCGAAGAGGGTGGCGAGTTCGGGACATGCGGGATGCAAACCGTAACCGTGTCCATCGCTGTTCAATGGCGAGAGCGGGAGAACAATGCTGGGCGCGCCGGACAGCGGGATCGCGAGCACATCGCTGCGGATGGCGGCGTAATTGTCATACTCGGATTGAATCGTCGGGATGATGAGATTGTTGGAGTCGTTTCCGCCGGAAAGAAAAATGCAGACGAGCGCTTTGTAGTCGGTGACGTTTGATTGCGCGACGGCAGCGTTCATGAAGCGCAGGTCGCGAATGGCGGAGGTCATGGCCGCCGTGCCGAGCGCGGCGCACGCGGCCTGGCGGATGAATTGGCGGCGCGTGAGGACGGAAATTTGTTTCTCTTTCATAAATCACTTTTGAATGGTGAAGTCGGGCGACGCGGTGATGAGATGGACGGTGGCGCGCACGCGGTCGCGCACCTGTTGCGGCGTGGGCGTCGGCGTGGTGTAAGGAAAGTTCACGGTATTCGTCACGTAACCGATGATGTTGGTCTTGGCGCGCGTGTTCAATTGGCCGGCGAG
>JBEEGR010000175.1:0-3687 GCA_041166985.1 Verrucomicrobiota bacterium
ATGACCGGCGCTTCCTCGCTGGAAGCGGCGAGTTGGTCGAGATTGACCTCTTCCTGAGTTTCTTTGGAAAGTTCGACATTGTCCGACTCCGGCTCGGTTTCCGCCTTCTTTTTAGCGGCGTCAATGATGTCTTCCATGCTGCCACTTTTGGCGGCATCGAGACTGTGCAGCTTGTCAATGATCGCTTTTTCCGGCGCAATCATGGCCGCTACTTCCAACCGCGTAATCCGGCGGACATCATCCAAAGCGAGGACGTTCAACGGATCCGCCATGGCGATGAACAATTTATTTTCCAGCCGGCAGACCGGAACGATTTTGTGATTTTGCGCCACTTCGCGCGGCAACAAATCGGCCACTTCCACCGGAATGCTGATGCGCGCGAGGTTGATGGGCGGCGTGTTCAGCACGCGCCCCATGGAAACCGCCATGTCCTGCTCACTGACATAGGCTTTCTCGATGATAATTTTCAATAGCCGGGTGCCACCCTGCTTCTGTTGTTCGAGCAATTCCTCCACCTGCTTGGTCGTCAATAATCCGTCTTCGACCAGGGCGTCTGCGATGCGTTCGCCAAATGATTTAATGGGAGGCATGGGTTAACGGAAAGCTTTGCGGAGGTTTTTGATGATCTCAATGGGCGGCGCCAGATACCAGAGCAAACGGTTGCCTGTGGCGGCTGTGAGTTCCCGGACCGCTTCCTGGTTATAGGGATTTGCGGTCGCCACGAGAATGGATTTGCTCATGCGGTCAAACGGCAGCACACACCAGCGCTGGCAAACCTGGGCCGTGAATCCGCGCGCCAGATCAATATCAATCTCATATTTGTCCAGCGGCAAAAAAACAGTGCGCGACTTGTCGGAAACAATCTTCAGGGATTTATCCACCGGCAAAATTCCTTTGTCCGCCAGCACCTGGATAAATGGTTCGACAATTCCCTTCACGGGCACCGACAAATCCTGCGTGATCCAGCACAAATCAAAATCCCCCGCAGTGATAATTTTTCCTTCAACGAAAATTTTGTACATCGCCATTCGCCCGTCCTCGACTTTATCGGCTACGGCGCGGGCGGGGAGTTTTTGCGATTTGGGCGCGGGCGTATTGGCTTTGCCGGCGACCGGTTCCGCGGTGGAGAGTTGGTCGGCAAAATTATTCGCCTTGCTCTCAATCTGCTTGAGCGCATTTTGCACGTCCGGATCATCGGGAAATCGCTGGAGCACTGTTTCGTACTCGAGAATCGCCGAGGAAAGCTGGCCTAACTGAACATACGCTTCGGCGATTCGCTTGGAGGTTTTAATCACGTCCTGATCGCGACCGAGCTTCAGATATGCCTCCTTGAGAATTTCCAGCGACTGATAGTCCTGCGGTTGCGACTCGACGATGACCTCGAACATCTCAATCGTCTGTCCCAACTGCGCTTCTTCAGCTTGAGTCAATGTGCTTGCCATGATTTCTTTTCGCGGCGGCCTGCGCCGACTCCGTCGTAACAGCAATCTGTTCGCCAATTTAAAAAATCCTTCGCCCCAAAGCAACAGCGCTGTGCGGTTAGTGTCCGAATTTTCCGGCACTTCTGTCTCATTTCCACATTGGAGAATTGCAATCCCGGGCGAACTTGCGATTTTAACAGCGGCCACGGCCAGACCGAATGGGAAAATCAGTGATCATGACACCCGCGCCCGGCGAACGTTTACAACGCTTCGTCGGCGACCGCATTCGTTTCACTTTGAAGCTTCCCGGCGGCCAACCCGCCCAGGGCTGGCAGGCGCGGCTTCGCACCAATCTCGGCCGGGCCGAACTGCTTCGCCGCGAAATTATCCAATCCCATACCGACAGCCTGCCGCTCGCCGGGGCGTCCTGGCGCGATCTGCCGATGTGCGCGGATGACGACGGCTGGTCGCTGGAATTGCCGCTGGCCGAGGCCGGTTACTTCCAGGCCAAAGCCTATTTGCTCGACGAAAAAAAATGGCAGCATTGGCCGGACGGCGCGGACTTCGGAATTTCCGTTCACCCAAACGCTTATCGAACCGCCAACACAATCTATTGCGCGTTCCCCCGATTGTTCGGCTCAACGAAAACCGCCGTCAGCACAAAAAACGAACGGCTCGAAACTCAAATCAAACAAATCGAGCAACACGGCTTCAGCATCATTCCGCCGTCAGGCAAATTGCGCGACCTGATTTCCTCCCTGCCGCAAATCATTGACGGACTTGGTTGTCGCATTCTCCATCTGCTGCCGATTCATCCCACGCCCACGACTTACGCGCGCTTCGGACAATTCGGCAGCCCGTACGCGGCGCTCGATTTCACCGCGATTGATCCGGCGCTCGTCGTGTTCGATAAACGCACCACGGGCATTGACCAGTTTCGCGAATTGACTTACGCCACCCATCTTCGCGGCGGCCGCGTCATCATTGACATCGTCATCAACCACACCGGCTGGGGTGCGGTGATGCAGGAAAATTATCCCGAATGGTTTCTGCGCAAGCCGGATGGCGAGTTCGCCAGCCCCGGTGCCTGGGGCGTGACGTGGGAAGACCTCGTTGAACTGAAGCACGACAACGTCGCGCTCTGGGATCAACTCGCTGAAATGTTTTTAATCTGGTGCCGTCGCGGCGTGGATGGCTTTCGTTGCGACGCCGGTTACAAAGTTCCCGTTCCGGCATGGCAATACATTATCGCGCGCGTGCAGCAGGAATTTCCTGAAACCATTTTTCTACTCGAAGGACTTGGCGGCGCGTGGGAAGCGACCGAGGCGTTGCTCACCAAAGGCGGAATGCAATGGGCGTACTCGGAGTTGTTCCAAAATTATTCCGGCAAAGAAGTCGCGTGGTATCTCGACTACGCGCTGCGGCAATCCGAGCGCGTCGGCGTTTACATTCATTACAGCGAAACCCACGATAACGACCGCCTCGCCAAACGCGGCCGTGCCTGGTCGCTCTTGCGAAATCGCCTGTGCGGACTGACGAGTGTGAGCGGTGGTTTCGGTTTCACCTGCGGCGTCGAATGGCTCGCCACCGAACAAATCCGCGTTCACGGCAGCACTGGCCTGGCGTGGGGCAATCAGGAAAATATTATTCCCGAACTCGCGCAGTTGAATCATCTGTTGGCCGAGCATCCTTGCTTCTTCGATGGGGCGAAACTCACGCGACTGAGCACACCCGATTCTCCAGTGTACGCGTTGCTGCGCGAATCGGCTGAGGGTAAAGATTCTGTTCTGGTGCTGGTGAATACGGATCTTGATCGTCAGCAAACATGGGAACACGCGGTAAAATCCGGAGCGCCGAGCGCTGGCGCTCCGACAGAGATTGCCGATTTCAAAATCGAGTTGCTCGGCCAATCTTTGCCGGAAATAAAAATATCCAAACCGGGCGTGAACAAAATGACTTTGCCGCCCGGCTCGGCTTTTTGCCTTTCGCCAACCTCGCAGCCGCAGGGATTGAGTGGCGATGCTTATCGCCGCGCCCGCGCGCAGGCAGCCTGGGCGATTCAGGCTTTTGCCGAATATTTCTCCGTTAATGAATTTGGCGGTTGCGATTGGCGGCAGCTCGCGCGCCTGGTCGAACGGTCGCCCGTCGATTTCCTCGGAGCCTTGCGCCATCTTGATGCGCAACTGGCCCAAATTGATTTGTGCGACGCTCTCGAAAAAACTCTCGCGCAGAATTTATTTCCACAGGTGATTCGCTGGACTCTGAT
>JBEEGR010000176.1:0-5675 GCA_041166985.1 Verrucomicrobiota bacterium
GAAACAGCGCGTCGAGACCGAACGTGCGCGCTTCATCGGGAATGATCGGCACAATTTGTTTGCCGATGGCTTTGTTGCGCAGCAACAAACTGATGAGCCGCACAAACGTCATCGTCGTTGAAACTTCAAAAGTGCCGGAGCCTTTGAAAAATTCCTGGAAAAATTCCAGCTTAGGAATTTCGAGCGGCTTAGCTTCGACTTTGCGCGCGGGCAAAAAACCGCCGAGTTTTTTGCGGCGTTCGAGCAGATACTTCGTTTCCTTGCTGTCTGCCGGAGGACGATAAAACGGCGTCTCCGCAATCACATCGTCGCTGATCGGAATGTCAAAGCGCTCGCGAAATTCGCGCAGCTCTTTTTCATTCATCTTCTTTTGCTGATGCGAAATGTTGCGGCCCTCGCCCGCTTCGCCGAGGCCGTAGCCTTTGACCGTCTTCGCGAGAATAACGGTCGGCTGGCCTTTATGTTCCACGGCGGCTTTGTAAGCGGCGTAAACCTTTTGCGTGTCATGGCCGCCGCGCAGAAGCTTGCGGATCTGTTCGTCGGACAAATGAGTCACCAGCTTCAACAGCTCGGGATATTTGCCGAAGAAATGGCGGCGCGTATAACTGCCGGGTTCGACGGAATATTTTTGATAATCGCCATCAACGGCTTCTTCGAGGCGTTTCAACAACAGACCGCTCTTGTCGCGCGCGAGCAATTCGTCCCAATCCGAACCCCAAATGACTTTGATGACGTTCCAACCCGCGCCCCGGAACAACGATTCGAGTTCCTGAATAATTTTTCCATTACCGCGAACTGGACCGTCGAGACGTTGCAGGTTGCAATTGATGACCCAAATCAGGTTGTCGAGATTTTCGCGAGCCGCAAGTGTCAGCGAGCCGAGCGATTCCGGTTCGTCGGTTTCACCGTCGCCGAGGAACGCCCATATTTTTTGCTCTTCACCGCTGATGATGCCGCGCGCTTTCAGGTAACGATTAAAACGCGCCTGGTAGATGGACATGATCGGGCCGAGACCCATCGAGACGGTCGGGAATTGCCAGAAGTCCGGCATCAGATAGGGATGCGGATACGACGACAGACCGCCGCCTTCCGCAAGTTCCTGGCGGAAATTTTGCAGATGCCGTTCTTCGAGCCGGCCTTCGAGAAACGCGCGCGCGTAAACTCCGGGCGTCGCGTGGCCTTGAAAATAAACCAGGTCGCCCTTGAAATTTTCTGTGCGACCGCGAAAGAAATGGTTGAACGCCACTTCATAAAGCGTCGCCGCCGAAGCGAACGTCGAAATGTGACCGCCGAGTCCGTTATGTTTGCGATTGGAATTGACGACCATCGCCATCGCGTTCCAGCGAATGAAACTTTTGATGCGGACTTCGGTTTTCCAATCACCGGGAAACTCGGGCTGCTGCTCGACCGGAATGGTATTGATGTACGGCGTGCTGACGGTGCGGGGGGCGTTGACACCAGAATCGCGCAAGCGTTCCGTCACGCTGCTCAGGAATTGAGCGGTGCGCTCCGGGCCTTGTTGTTTCAAGGCAACTTCCAGCAACGACTCGAGCGATTCCAAAACTTTATCGCCGTCGTCGCTTTCCGATTTGGTCAAGACGCGCAACTGCGGTTGCGCATTTTTTTCTTTTTTCTGCAATTTCACTTTGTGTTACCTAAAATTGACGTCACCATTCGCGGATGCGGATGATACCGAAGCGCGCGAATAAAACAGCTTGGCCGGGCAAACGCCAGCCAAATTATAGCACAAAGCGGATAATCCGGGCCGCCCTTTTCCCCGGGAGCCGCGATGCACAAGAACCATTTAAGTTAACGATTAGAAATACAATTTAAAGATGAACTGCCTCGATCTGACTTTGCCCACGCCAGCCGAAAATCTGGCAGCGGATGAGGCATTGCTGGATGCGCTGGAAGTCAATGGTGGAGCGGGTTTGCTGCGATTCTGGGAGCCGAAAGAGTATTTTGTCGTAGTCGGCTACGCGAATCATGTGGCGGTCGAAGTAAACCAGACCGCATGCGAGGCGGACAGCATTCCGATTTTTCGGCGATGCAGCGGTGGCGGGACGGTTTTGCAAGGTCCCGGTTGCCTGAACTGCTCGCTCATATTGAAAATCGAAGAAGGCGGGCCACTGGCGAGTATTACTTCAGCCAACAAGTTTATCATGAAACGAAATCGTGAAGCGATTGCGACATCGCTCAACACGGAACACGGAACACGAAACACGGAACTCTCTGTCCAAGGCCACACCGATCTCACGCTTGATGGCGTAAAATTCTCCGGCAACGCCCAGCGTCGCAAAAAACATTTTCTTCTGTTTCACGGAACGTTCCTGTTGCATTTCGATCTCGCGCTTGTTGAAAAATATTTACTCATGCCTTCCAAGCAGCCGGATTACCGTCAGAACCGGACGCATAAAGATTTTTTGATGAATCTTGAAGTCTCTGCCGAGTCGGTGAAGCGCACTTTGCAGGAAGTCTGGCGCGCGTCCGGGCCGTTGAACGCCATTCCAAACGCGACAATTGCGGCACTGGCGCGTGACAAATACGCAACGGACGAGTGGAATTTCAAATTCTAGCGAACGAAATCCCCGGCCGATTGTTTGAGAAATAAAGGTGCAAAAGCCTCTTTCATTCGGAATGCGTTTTGCTATATTGCGGGCGGCGAGGAATCCCCGGCACAAACACCCCGCCTGTATTGTTTATTAATTGAACAAGCTGATTAAAAATTATCTCAAATTGAATTATGAAACTCGTTAAAGGATTGAAGACAACCAGCCGCAAAAACAGTGTAGCCACGGCACTTTCTGAAGCCGTGAAAAGCACCACGACTCCCGAAAAAACCAAGGCCACCCGCAGCGCCGTCAGCGCCAAACCGGTGATTATCGAAGCCAAGATTGATGTCGGCTTCGGCAATATGGTTTATCTGCGCGGCGAAGGTCAGGGCTTGAGTTGGAGTCAGGGCATTCCGCTCACCTGCGTGAATGGCTCGACTTGGAAATGGTCCGGCGAAGTCACCGACAAACTGAAATTCAAACTGCTGTTGAACGACAAAGTCTGGTCGCAAGGCGAAGACCTCGTTGCCGCGCCCGGCCAAAAAGTCGAAGTCGCCCCGGCGTTTTAAGTTATTTTCAATTGGAGGGCCGAGTTCCTGCGAGGCCCTGAATTTGCAATTCCAAATAATTTGGGACTCGCAGAGCTCGTCCCTCCGAAATTTTGTGTCCGGCTACAAACTCGTCAAACTCGCCAACGGAAGCCACAGCCTTCATTCGCTCAAATATCGCGAGACGCTTCATCCCGGACTCGGTCCCGCACAGGAAGCGGAAGCGCTTTACGTTCGACAGCTTCATCTCACGGAGCGACTTCAAAAGCACGAAGGAGAATTTATCGTCTGGGACATCGGGCTGGGCGCGGCGGCGAATGCGCTGACTCTGCTTCGTGCGACTGAAAAAGTCCCCTGCTCCATTCGCTTGCTCAGTTTCGATTATACGATTGAGCCGTTGCAGTTCGCATTGGAACATAAAACGGATTTGGGATTTCTGAATGGATACGAAACGCAAGTTGAACAACTCGTGCGCGAACATCACGTGGCTTTTGAAAACGGCGCGCAAAAAATAACTTGGAATTTGCACCTCGCTGATTTTCCGACGTTGCTGACCCAACCCGCCGCGCAGAAATCTTCCAAACCGCACGTCATCATGTTCGACGCCTATTCGCCCGCCAGCAATCCGGCAATGTGGACGTTGCCGCTCTTCACAAATTTATTTCGTCTTCTCGATCCAAACCGTCCGTGCGCCTTGCCGACTTATTCCCGCAGCACCATTCTGCGCACGACACTTCTGCTCGCCGGATTTTTTGTGGGAGTCGGTCAGGCGACGGGACAAAAAGAAGAAACGACCATCGCCGCCAACACGCTTGAACTGCTTGCAGAACCGCTGGACAGAAGATGGCTCGAACGCGCCCGACGTTCAGACAGCGCGGAGCCGTTAGTCGAACCAATTTATTCACGCGCGCCGCTGTCTGATTCGACGTGGGAAAAGTTGCAGCGACATCCGCAGTTTGGTTAAACGCCCCATCGTTTTGCTCTGAAGGAGCAACGGAAATTAGTCAGGGACAAAGTCCCTGGAAATCGAATACCCCACAATGTCCTGAAAGGACGAAGGAAATTCCATGGTCCCTTCAGGACTAATTTTTTACACCTACCCAGGGACTTCGTCCCTGGCTAATTTCCTAAGTCGCTTCGCGACACAGTCTATTTAAGCCGCGCTCCCGACTTCTTCACCTCCGTCATTGGCAACAGTGTTTACATGCCGCCCGGACTAAATCAATCTATGGGCTGTCAATTGATGAAAACTAAATCAGCCCAACCTGCGAACGATGGATTGGCCGGGCGCCTTCAGGCCGCCGCCGAGTTGCTGGAATCCATCGCCGCCAACCGCGCGTTGCTCGCCGAATTGTCGGATGAAGAGCGCCTGCGTCTGCTGCGCGCCGCCGGTCAGATTTCCCGGCCCGATGCTTCCGCGCGCCGCCAATTCGTCAAGGCCAGCCAGCGCCAGCGCAAAGCCGATAAATCCCAGCGCGCCGAACACGTGCTGAACCAGTCGGGCATCCGAAAACTTCGCCAGAAGCCCGTGTTCGTTACGCCCAATGTGCATCCGCCCAAAAACTTTGAGCAGCGCGAGATTGAAAACGACCCCGACTTTCGCGAAGCCATCACCCCGCAAAATTGCTACATCTGCAAACAGGATTATTCCACGCTGCATCATTTCTATGACCAGCTTTGCCCGACGTGTGCGGAACTGAATTTCTTCAAACGCACTGAGACTACCGACCTGCGCGGGCGCGTTGCCTTGCTCACGGGCGGACGCGTGAAGATTGGGTATCAGGCGGGCATCAAGTTGCTGCGGGCCGGGGCGCAACTCATCGTCTGTACGCGTTTCCCGCGCGATTCGGCCATGCGTTATGCGCAGGAACCGGACTTCGAGCAATGGAAAGACCGCTTGGAAATTTTCGGTCTCGACCTGCGCCACACGCCGAGTGTCGAGGCGTTTTGCCGTCATCTGATCACCACCCGCGAGCGTTTGGATTTCATCATCAATAATGCCTGCCAGACCGTGCGGCGTCCGCCGGATTTTTACGCGCACATGATGGATCGTGAGAATGGCCCGTTGCACGACCTGCCCGAACCCGCGCGCAAACTGCTCGGCGCTTACGAAGGCTTGCGCGGCTATCACATCTTGCCGGAGGGCGACTCAAATGTTCGGAGGGACGAGCTCCGCGAGTCTCCATCTAATCAGAATGGGACTCGTATAACTCGTCCCTCCGATGCGCTCGCCGGACTGACACATGCCGCCGAATTATCGCAAGTGCCGTTGCTGCCCGAAGAACTGGAAGCGCAGAAGGGATTGTTTCCCGAAGGCCGGCTCGACCAGGATTTGCAACAGGTGGATTTGCGCGAGCGCAATTCCTGGCGGCTCATGATGGCGGAGGTTTCTTCTGTGGAACTGCTCGAGGTCCAGCTCGTCAACGTCATCGCGCCTTTCATCCTCAACGCGCGCCTCAAGCCGCTCATGCTCCGCACCCCCGAACGCGACAAACACATCGTCAACGTTTCCGCCGTCGAAGGCCAATTCTACCGCAAATACAAAACGACGCGCCATCCCCACACCAACATGGCC
>JBEEGR010000177.1:0-4383 GCA_041166985.1 Verrucomicrobiota bacterium
AATAAATCCCGTCGAGTGTTCGATGCGCACCGATTCGGCCTCGCCCGTGACTGGGTTTTTGATTGGTTCCACGGCGACGTTCATCGCATTGCCGATCTGCACACTGCTGTTGCGGCCATTGAAGTTGAATTTGAACGGCAGATATTGCGGTTCGAGAAGTTTTGAGAAGGTCGTCACGATGATTTCAAACGGCATTCCGCCGGCCTGGCCGCTACAAATTTGCAGCAAGGCATCGCGCTGTTGCGGCGTGGCGCGCTCGTCGAAGAGGAGTCCGCACGTGCCGTTGCCTTCGTGAATCGCCTTGGGCCAATGCGCGGCGAAGGCGACACCGAGTCCATCGAGTTTCACGCTGCCGAAGCTCCCGCGATTGATGCGCCACGCGCCCATGCCTTCGCAAAAACCTTTGGTGGGCGGCGCGCTGAATTCGCAGGGGCAACCGTAGTCGCAGTTACACGCTTGAAGGAAATCGGCTTCGATGTTCCATTTGGTTTTATCGCTCATAATTCCTTTCTGGTTGCTTGTGCGGCAAAAACGAACTGCTTTAGGATTCGCGGAAATCTAGCACTGCGGACACCGCCTGCAACTGGAAACAGAATCGCCGGTTAAGCTTGCTCCGCGCGAAACTTTGCTGCTAAACGGATTCGTGCCTCCAACGAATGACAGGCGGGCTGCGCGCAATCCGTGGACGTGGATTCCCACGCTGTATTTCGCGGAGGGGTTGCCTTACGTGACCGTGATGACGGTGGCGGTCATCATGTACAAGGGGCTGGGCATCTCCAACACGGACATCGCGCTTTACACGAGCTGGCTCTATCTACCGTGGGTCATCAAGCCGCTTTGGAGTCCGGTGGTGGACATTCTCAAGACGCGGCGGATGTGGATTTGGGTCATGCAGCTTTTGATCGGAGGCGCGCTGGCGGGCGTGGCGCTCACCATCCCCGCGCCGAACTTTTTCCAATGGACGCTGGCGTTTTTCTGGCTGCTCGCCTTCAGTTCGGCGACGCACGACATCGCAGCGGACGGATATTATCTGCTGGCGACGACGGAAAAGGAGCAGTCGTTTTTCGTCGGTATTCGCAGCACGTTTTATCGCGTCGCGATGGTCAGCGGGCAGGGATTGCTGGTAATTCTGGCGGGCTATGTTCAAAGCCACACGGGTCTACCGAAAGTGGAATTGTATGCCGCCGCAAAACCTGGCGTGGCATTGGTCGAATCAGTGAAGCCGGAATCATTCGCAGTTAAAATGGCCAGTGAAGGCGAACTGCGCGTGATCGCCCAACCGGCGTCGCTGGAAATCAGCCCCCAACCGCGCCCCAAGGCCGAAGTGAGCGCGTTGATTGCGTCGGCGAAGGAATGGAATACGGCGAATAATTTCATCCGCGCGCAACAACGGGCGAAGGTTACCGACACACAAAACGCAGGACCGTCGTGGTGGAATCGTAGTGTATCCGGGCCGCTGGGAAAATTTCTACGCGAACATTTCAGTCCGGACACGCAGCGCAAGAGCGATATCGCTGGAAACGTCGGCGTCGTGTCGCTGCAACTTTCCAAACCGCCGGGACGGGAAATCGTGGTGACGCCAGCATTCGAGTCCGGCGACAAGAGCGTTTCGCTGGTTGAAGGTTCGCGGCTGGTGTTCGACGATTCGAACTGGAACAAGCCGGCGATGGTGGTGATGCAACTCGACCCCAAACTTAAAACGGAAACGACGGCGCTCTTCGAGGTTCGCTCGGGAAATATCTCGTTGTCCTGGACGATCACGTTCTTTGTGCTCGTCGCGCTGTTTTTGTTCTTCGGCGTTTATCACCGTTTCATTTTGCCGCAGCCAGTGAGCGACCAGCCGGGCGATGCGAGTTCGGTTTTGCATTTCCTGAAAGAGTTCTTCGCCACGTTCGGTTCGTTCTTCCACAAGCCAAAGATTCCCGCGCTGCTTCTGTTCCTGTTGCTCTACCGGTTCGGCGAGGCGCAACTCGTCAAGATGGTCACACCATTCATGCTCGACGCGCGTGAGGTCGGTGGGCTGGGATTGACGACAGGACAGGTGGGTTTCGTTTACGGCACGGTGGGCATCATCGCGCTGACGGTCGGCGGACTGCTCGGCGGATTCGTGGCGTCGCGGCACGGATTGAAATTCTGGCTGTGGCCGATGGTGCTGATCATTCATTTGCCGGACGCGATGTTCATCTACCTCGCCTACGCGCAACCGGACAACCTCGCGGTCACCAGCCTGTGCGTGGCGGTGGAGCAATTCGGCTATGGCTTTGGTTTCACGGCCTACATGCTCTACATGATTTACATCTCGCGCGGCAAACACGCGACGGCGCATTACGCCATCTGCACGGGCTTCATGGCGATGAGCATGATGTTTCCCGGCATGTGGAGCGGCTGGTTGCAGGAGATCATAGGCTACCAGCATTTCTTTACGTGGGTGATTCTCGCGACCGTGCCGAGCTTCCTCGTAGTGCTGTTGATTCCGCTGGAGGCGGAGTTTGGAAAGAAAGCCGCTAACTGATCAACGGTTGTTACTTTTGGGAAAGAGAACGCGGTCAGGCGCAGCATTCAAGGCCTTCAAGATTTTTTGCAGCAGCCGTGTTTTTACCCGGCCCGATTCTTTGGGATTCACCAGATAACGCACCGTCGCTTCGAGCCAGGTGTTGTCGCTGACGCGGAAATTCACGGCGGGTCGTTCGTGAACATCCAGATGATCCACCGGCGTGCGCGCGAGCAGGCCGCGATAGATACGGATTTTTTCCATCATGGATTCGCCGACTTCTTCTTCGGCAATTTTCTGCATGGTCTTCGCGATAAATTCCAGGTCGCTTTCGTAGGCCACCTGAAATTTGATTTCGTTCCAGACATACGGAAACAGCGGCCACGAGTAATTGTAAACCGCCGTATGGAAAACTTTTGTATTCGGAAATTTGATCAGCCGCCCGCTCGGATGATCGCCGGAAAGATGGCGTCCGCCAATTTCCCAAAGCGTCGTATCGAGATAACCGACATCAATGACATCGCCGCGCGCGTCGTCAATTTCAATGCGGTCACCGACGCGATACGGCGCACGCACCAGAATGTAAACCCAGCCGATGAAACTTGAAATGGGCGTTTGCAGCGCAAAGCCAAGAATCAACGACGCCAACCCCAGGGACACGACTGCCGCTTTCCAATTCACAAACAATACAGGGATGACGATGAAAATAATGATCAGCGTCATCACGAGTCGAAGAACGCGTTTGAGATTGAATCGTGAAACTGGATTGTGAAGGCGATCAATCGCATAAACTTCAATTGCGCGTGAAACCGTCAGCACTGCCACGATACCCAACGCGCCCAGAAGATAACGATGAATACTGAGGGCAAGTTCCGGTCGTAGCAGCGCTTGTTTCCAGTTTAATAAAATAATTCCGCCACCGACAATGGCTGCAACAATGAGGTAAGGAACGAACCAGAAAATGGAAGCCTTCGCGGGAACAACAGCCGGTTGACCGGCAGCGCGCGCCGCCTTTTTCTCAATCTGCTCCGGCTGATTCGTTGACTCGGCAGCTTTTTCCAGTTTCTCCAGCGCCTCTTTTTCTTTCGGAGATTCAGTTTTCATGGGCAATGCTCCCGGAAAACTTCGTCCCGTTTTGAAATTCCTGCAATTAGAGCACTTGCCTACCTCGTTACTTCTTCACGAACAACGCCAGCGATGCGGTGTAGCCGTGTAGAAAATTCTTTTCGCCGATCGGGCCGATTTCGCCGTTGCAAAAAAATCCCGCCAAACCAATCGGCCCGAATTGTTCCTGAACGCTCTTCGCGTCGTGATTTGGGCGGCCAAATAAATTTTGCCCGCGGCCATTGCAACTGCACAGACAACCTCCATAAACCGTCGCCCCCGCAAGCTGTTTGCGGGCGCGGGTGAGCAATTCATCCATGTCTTCCATCGCGGCGGCAGCGGAGCGCCGTTGAAATTGCACCGTTTGTCCCAGTCGCGGAAACGCGCCCACAGCAATGCTGCCCGAGTTTGGGTCCGCACCAAGGAGATTGCGGATCAAAAAATCCCCGCGATGAAATTCTTCGAGATATTCATTCACGACAAGACCGATGAACAAGTTGCCGCGCATCGCCAGTTTTTGTTCGGCGGGCGTGAGTTTGTTGAAGGTTTCTTCCAGGACCTCGTAAGCGGGACGATTGCCGATTTGCTGGATCACGTTTTCGTCCACGCGCGTCAGCGTCCACGTCTCGCCAATCGGTGTGCAGCCTTGCGAAATGACGCCAGCCAGTTTCACGTCGCCGCCGATGGAGATCGCCACGCCGCCTTCTTCAAAAACTTCACCATTCAAATAAAGCTGCGTGCGTTGTTCGGCGGGTTCGCCGCTGGCCAGTCCGCCCAGAACCGGCAGC
>JBEEGR010000178.1:0-4513 GCA_041166985.1 Verrucomicrobiota bacterium
AAAGAGGCGGCCCGGGCCGTGTAGCCTTCCGGGCGTTCTTCAAAGATCGCCGCGATTCCCGATTCTCCGCGCCGCAGACCTTCGGTGAGAAATTGGGTCGCCAGAGTTGATTTGCCCGTCCCGGAAGGACCCGACACCAACACACTGTCGCCTTCCAGAATGCCGCCGCCCATCATCTTATCCAGTTCGGGAATACCGCAGGAAAGCAGGCGTCGCCGGGCCGGTATCGGTTTTTTTCCGATCAGTCCCAGAGTGCGCGAGAAGGCTTGCAGCCCGTCGCCCGTAATGCGGATGGTGTGCAAACCCGGCACGGAACCTTGCCCGCGCAACTTCATGACTTGCAGTTTTCGGACCACGGAATTCCGTTCGATATTTTGGGTGAGCCAGAAAAGGCCGTCGGCCACGGTGAACGCGGGATTGTCGCGCATCTCAGCGTCGGTGTATTCGCCGATCAGAAAGGTCGTGGCCTGCCACGTGGCCAAAAAAAGCGCCAGATTCTGGACGAAGGTTTGCAATTCCATTTCCGTGGTGTTTCCCTTCACTTTGCGCATCACGGTGCGGAAGGAGTCCACCACCACGATGCTGGGATGGGACGCCTGCACTTCCCGGATAATCTCCTCCAGGATTCCGCTCAAATCGCTTCCCGATGCCGCGTCGTTCAGGTTGATGAAACGGATGGCCTTGCCCACCTTGGCCGGATCGAAGAAAGAATATTGTTGTTGGTAGCGCAACATTTTCAGGGCGGGTTCGCCGAGCACGGTGAAATAAAGCGCGGGTTTCTGCACCGTCGCGTTGGCGAAGATGATTTGGTGCGCCAGCGTGGTCTTGCCGCAACCCGGTGCGCCCGCGAGGATGTTGAAGGAGAATTCCGGCAGGCCGCCGCCCAGGATTTCGTCCAGGCCGCGAACGCCGGTCGGCAGTTGGTGGATTTTCACCTTGGGCGGCTGCTTCACTGCTTTTGCCGGCTTGCGGGCGGGACTTTTATTTTTTTTCATAACATTTCTCCATTTCCAAAACCAACTTTCATTTCAAAAATCCAGGTCTTTCATCTTCGGCCAAATATCGCGCAACAATTGCAGCGTCAAAGCCGGGCCGATGAAAGTTATCAAAAGTTCGAGTAACTGCGACACGAGGGCGACTTCGCCCTCGGCCACCTCGCGCGAGTCAAGTTTCGCCTCGAGTTTCGCCAAACCCTCCAGCGAGCCGTCCGCCTTGATATGCAGCGCGCGTAGCCAGGCCACCTCCGCGCCGGCCAGCGCCAGAGCGCGGGACAGCAGCGAGCGAAAACCGCCGCCACCCGTGAGCCGGCTGAGCGGGCCGCGTAGTTTTTCACAGACACGGAAGGTCTCGGAATTTTTGGTGATGCCAGATTTGCCTGTGGCGGCGTCGTGCGCCAGAAGTCGCCGGGCAAATTCTTTCAGCTTTGGTGTGGCGCTATTCATTTTTAAAGGTTGTCCAGAACAACGTTCAAGGAACGCCGTGGCAGACGAACCTTCGGTTTCGATTGACATTTCAACACGTCGCGCTCTTCAACACGTCGCGCTCTTCAACACGTCGCGCTCTTTAACACGTCGCGCTCTATCAGCTTGGCATGCGCAGGGTCACAAAATCCATTAAGGTAAACACCTTCCTACGTCTCTGATATGACTATCGAATGTATTATTACTTTGCGCAAGCGGACGATGCGCCCGCGTTGGATGCGCAGGTTGGAAATTTCAAGAATGGGTCGTGAACGTTTCATTCTTTGATTAAAGATAATAATGAAATCAGGAACGTAGAAAGCTTGAAGAAATCGACTGGCGGCAGGAATGCCGCAGCGACCGGCACACGAGACGCGTCCCGCTACGGTAGAGGCAACCCATCCTGGTTGCCAGTGAACGTGGCTTCCCAGCCTGTGCGTAAAATCTCCAATCAAAAAATTACTGCCTTTGTCTTGCTCCTGTGTTATTCGCTTTTCCCATGAAACCACGTTTGCTCCCTCTGCTCGCTTGCGCGCTCCTGGCTTTCGCCGGTTGCAAAACCGTTACCGTCGCTGACCAAACTGAAATTCCTCCGCCCAAAAACGAGCCGCGTGTGGTTAATCCCGGCCCGCCACCGTCCGATGCCATTGTATTGTTCGATGGAAAAGATTTGTCGCAATGGCAAAGCGAAAAAGATGGCAGCGCCGCGAAATGGACGGTGCAGGACGGAGTGATTACCGTGAATAAAACCGGCAGCATTGTCACGAAGCAGGCGTTTGGCGATTGCCAGTTGCACATCGAATGGGCGACGCCGGAAGTGGTCGAAGGCACCGGCCAGGGCCGCGGCAACAGCGGAGTTATTTTGCAAGGCCGATATGAAATTCAGGTGCTCGATTCCTACAACAACCCGACTTATTTTCATGGCCAGGCCGGCGCGGTTTACAAGCAGCATGCACCGCTGGTGAACGTCTCCCGCAAACCCGGCGAATGGCAGAGTTACGATATTATTTTTCACGCGCCGCGATTTGATGACAAAGGAAACGTAACGCGACGCGGCACGGTGACGGTTCTGCACAACGGCGTGTTGGTGCAGGACAACGCGGAAATCCTCGGCGCGACTTCGCACGTCGGCTATCCCAAATACGCGGCGCATTCGTTGAAAGAGCCGCTCCAGTTGCAGGATCACGGCAATCCGATTCGCTATCGGAACATCTGGATTCGGGAATTGTAATCAGGTCATTGTCATTTTCCTCCGCTGTTCAGTTTGATCGTCAAAAGAACTTGATTGAACTTGGGCGCGAAGTTCAGCATAACTCCCGCATGTTAGCCAGGGTCTGTTCGGCAGCGGTCAACGGCATTGAAGCTTATCCCGTCGAAGTCGAGGTGAACGCGGGTTGGGGCGACACAAACATCATCATCGTCGGTTTGCCTGACGCGGCGGTCAAGGAATCGCGCGATCGCGTGACGACTGCGCTCTCCAATTCCGGTTTCAAATTCCCGATGGGGCGTACCACGATCAATCTCGCGCCTGCTGATGTTAAAAAGGAAGGGCCAAGTTTTGATTTGCCGATTGCCATCGGCATGCTCGCGGCGAGCGAACAGCTCGAAACGGATCAACTCGATAATTTTATCATCGTCGGCGAACTCGCGCTGACGGGCGCAGTTCGTCCATGCAAAGGTGTTTTGCCGATCGCGCTGCGGGCAAAAGCGGATGGCAAAGTCGGCGTGTTGGTGGCAGCGGAAAACGCGGCGGAAGCGGCGGTGGTCGCCGGCCTGCAAGTCATCCCGATTCAAAATCTTCGGGAAGCAGCGCAGTTTCTGGACGGTGAAATCAAAATCGCACCGACGCGCGTGGATCTGACGCAACTGTTCAATCAGAATCACGACGAGGAAATGGATTTTGCGGAAGTCAAAGGACAGGATTCAGTGAAACGCGCGTTGGAAATTGCCGCCGCTGGGGGACACAATGTTCTGTTAATCGGTCCGCCCGGAACCGGTAAATCCATGCTGGCCAAACGGCTCGCGACGATTTTACCGCCGCTGACTTTGGATGAAGCGTTGGAGACGACGAAAATTCACAGCATCGTCGGACTGCTTTCCGCAGGGCAGGCGCTGGTGACGCGCCGTCCCTTTCGCGCGCCACATCACACCGCGAGCGATGCGGGATTGCTCGGCGGCAATATCAATCCCACGCCCGGAGAAATTTCACTCGCGCATCATGGCGTTTTGTTTCTGGACGAATTGCCGGAATTCAAGCGCAGCGTTTTGGAAACGATGCGTCAGCCGCTGGAGGAAGGCCGCGTCACGATTTCGCGAGCGGCGGGCACGATGACTTTTCCCAGCCAGTTCATGCTCGTGGCGGCGATGAATCCGACGCCGGATGGAAAAATGCCACACGAAAGCAAGTCCTCACCGCGCGAGATTCAAAATTATTTAGGCCGCATCTCCGGTCCGTTGCTGGACCGCATTGATCTGCATGTTGAAGTGCCGCAAGTGAAGTTTCGGGAAATCACGGGCGGCGAAACGGGCGAATCTTCCGACAAGATTCGCGAGCGGGTCATTGCCGCGCGGCAACGCCAGCACACGCGCCTGGCCGACAAACCCAAAATCACGTGCAACGCCCGCATGGGCACACGCGAGCTGAAACAATTTTGCGAACTGGAGGAATCCACGATGGAATTATTGAAGTTCGCCATGACCGATTTGAACCTGAGCGCGCGCGCCTATGATCGCATCTTGAAAGTGGCGCGAACGATTGCGGATTTGGCGGGAGCGGAGAAAATTCTTAGCGACCATATCAGCGAGGCGATCCAGTATCGGTCACTGGATCGCCAGTTGTGGACGTGACGGCGCGGCGGTCGCGGCGAATCACGGAATGGCCAGCCGGTAGAACACGCTGCCGTTGGACGGGTCGATCGGAACGACGACGTGATTGGTCGCCGTCGAACCCGCCACGGTGACCCAGTTCGTGCCAAGACCAACGCCTGGACTGTTCGTTTGCGTTTCCAAGCGACCCCCTGCATTGGGCCAGGAGATATCAAGCTGGTTGCCGG
>JBEEGR010000179.1:0-4155 GCA_041166985.1 Verrucomicrobiota bacterium
CAAGTCCACTTCGCGATTTTTTTGTGCAGATCAAAGCGCTCCTTCAATGCGCGATTCATTGTGATGAGAATCATCGGCACAATCGTTACCGCCAATACTGTGTGCGTCAGGAGCAAGGTCAGATAAATAGGACGAAACCACTCTGGATTCAAGAACACCGTGCGCCCCACTTTGAAATGATACGTTAGATAACAGACGAGAAAAACGGCCGACGTGCAAAACGCCGCGATCATGCAGTTGCGATGGGCAATCAGCTTATGGCGCTTCACAAAGTAATAACCACAGCCAAGAAGGATGGCACTCAATCCATTGAGGCTGGCGTTGACGATCGGTAAATCAGCAAAGGTCACGGTTCATGCTCCAGTTGTTTAATCGCATTGAGAATGTTCTGCTTTGATTTCGTCCAGTCCGCCTGTTCGCCGTCCGTATGATAAACCGCGCGCAACTGTCCGTGCTTGTCCACGAGCACAATGTAAGTGCTGTGAATGAACAAGTCGTCGTCGGAAGCCCGTTCCTCCGGTTTTTTTTCCACCATACTGAGTTTTAGGCTGTCAATCGCAAGGTGCCCGATTTCTTTTTTGGTTCCGGTCAGAAAGGTCCACCGATTGGTTTCCGCGCTGAAGCGGGTGGCATACATTGTCAGCACTGCAGGCGTATCAAATTCCGGATCAGTCGTCAGGGAAATCAGTTTCGCGCGACTCTCCGGCGGTAACGCCGTTTCGAGTTCTTTCATTTGCCGCGTCATGCGCGCGCAAGGGCCGGGACAACGCGTAAAAATAATATCGGCCGCCCAGACCTGGCCGCGCAAGTCACCCAAAGTCACGGCAACATTGTTCTGATTGGTAAGATTAAAGTCTGCGACTTGTCCCAGTACGGGCAGACGCGCTTTTAATGCGCCACGGGATTTCAGGTCGGCGAGCAAAAAGGCCAGCGCGAGCGTCATTACCAGCAACAACAGGCCAATGACCACCGTCCAGGGAAGTTTTCGTGGCGGCGGATTCATGTTGCTGACTCTGCCTTCACGTCGGCTTGGTCGTTACTCAAAGCTGGTCGCGGCGCCGACTTTGGAGGTGAGCCATTTGTCGAAGGCTTCCTGACTTTCGACCACGAGATAACCCTGGGCCATGTTCGCGTGTCCGTTGCCGCAGAGTTGCGCGCAGTTGATCTGATAGCGGCCTTCTTTGGTCGGAACGAAATGAATTGGAATGCGCATTCCCGGAATCGCGTCCTGCGTCATGCGCATCGCGATGATTTTGAAGGAATGAATAACGTCCTTGGAACTGATGTAAGCCAGGACGGGTTTGTTCACGACTACGTGCATTTCGTTTAACGTCTGCACGTCGTCTTTACCGCCAGCATCACTGGGATCCACGCCAAACACATTGTCAGAAGTGACGAAGGTCATCGCCTGATTACCAAATTTTCCGTCTTTCCCGGGATAACGAATATTCCAGGCAAACTGCTGCGCGACGATTTGAACCGTGGTGGCATCCTCGGGCTTGGGCATTTGATCCACCGCTTTGGCCCAGAGCGGCACGGCGAGAAAAACGAGCAACACACCTTCGACCAACGCGACGGCGACTTCGATGTAGCTCGAAGCATGACTGCGGACCCCGAGATAATCGGCCTTCGGATTGCGCGAGCGATGAAAACGAAACAGCGCGTAAGCGAAATAAGCAATCCAGCCGACGAAGAGGACGATCATCAGCCAATGGACGTAAATAATCAGCTTGTCCACGTCCTCGCCGTGTTTCGAAGCGTTCAGCGGCAATTGAAGAATACTTTTAAGAGTTTGTTCCATCGTTAGACCTTGTCGGTTGAATCAGTTGGAGTGTCAGTATCGGTCGAAGATTTTTTCGCGATATAAACAAAAAATGTCGTGATGCAGCCCAGCACCATCACCACCACGCTCAACAGCACGAAAATTCCCCAGCGCAACCCCTTTGACATGGTGGAACTGGGATCGCCATAACAGGCTGAGCAGGCCTGCGAAACATTGGGGTTAAGCATCAGCGTCGCCAGCAAAGCAGCGAACAAAAATTTTATTTTCTGAAAACGCTTCATAAATAGCTGACGTTTTTGGTTTTCTTCAAAAAATAACGTTCGTAAAAAATTCCGCCAACCCCCGCAGCTATGGACAACATTCCAAAAATCAAATCGGAGATCCGACCGTCCGGTGAAAAAAAGCCTTTCAACAACCAAGCCGCAAACCCAAACGCCAGCAGGATGGCGAAGGTCATAAAAACAAGATGAAAGGCTTTCAATGACATATCAACGAGTGACGGTAAACGCCGGAAAATCATGAAGCGACCAGATCGTCAGCCCCATTAGTCCGATAAAGAAAAACACCGTGAATGCCAACACACCATAGATCATTTTCTTTTCTGAAATCAAATGCATGAAATACCCGCCAACCAAAAACGCTTTGACGCTGGCGATGAGCAGCGCCACGCCGATGTTGATCGTATGGCTGCCAAAATGGATATAGGAAGCCCAAACCGTGAACGCCGTGCCGACGAGCAGCGCGTAGAACACATACAGGTAGCGCCGAATATGATGCCCGAAATGTTCGTCGTGATGTTCGCTATGTTTTTCGCTCATAAATCAGAGTAAGTATAAAACCGGGAACAGGAAAATCCAGACCAAGTCAACGAAGTGCCAGAACAAACCCGAGATTTCGATGCGGTTGGTGAAACGTTCCGGATCGGTCTTCCACATGCGGCTGCCCGGACCCCAAAGGAACCCGATCACCAGCGCGCCGCCGATGACGTGCAATCCGTGCAGGCCCGTCAGCGTGAAATAAATCGCGGTGTAGGTATTGTGCCACGGCCCGTAGTTGTCGGCCTTTGTAATTTGCGCGCCTTCAAAGCGGAGTTCCTTGTGGCCGCCCTCATGTGCCTCGGCTTTGGTTGCGGCTTCTTTGTGCTGCGCGCCCGTCGCGTGATGAAGCGGATCGTATAATTCTTTCTCGTCTGTGACCACGTGGCCGTTGATGCGGATGTAACCGGAGTAATTGCCCGGACTTTCCAATTTCAATTTATTTTCAATGACATGGCCGTCGGCGAAAGTGCCGTCCTTCAGGTTCAGTTGATAATGAATGAACTTGTCGTGATACTCGTAGGATTTAATTCCCAAAAAGCACAGCGCGCACAACAGCGTGATGCCGTGATACAATTTGAAGCGGCCAAAATTATTCATCTTCAGCGACGCCCATGCCATGACGGTCGTGATGGATGAAGTGATGAGCACGAGCGTATTTGCGGTGCCGAGCGGGACGTTCAGCCAACCGAGCGGCCACTTGCCGTCTGGCGCGCCGACACGCAGCAAAATGTAGGAGGAGAACAATGCGCCGAAGAGCATGACTTCAGACGCGAGGAACAGCCAGATGCCGACTTTGGCGTTGTAAAGCCCGGTGTCCCGGCGAACTTCTGTTGTGTACGGAATTTCCATGATTTAATTGCTTAAGATTTTTCCGGTTCGTTCTGAGGCGTGAAGTCAGTGTCGTGTCCCGGCACGCTGTATTCGTATGGCCCGCGATAGACGTGCATCGGCTTGTCGAAATTGCCATGCGGCGGCGGCGTGGGTGTTTGCCATTCAAGCGTCGTTGCCTGCCAGGGATTGTCCGAGGTGACCTTCTTGCCGTTCTTGATGCTCCAGAAGAAATTGATGATGAAAGGAATCTGCGCGAGACCCAATCCCACTGCCGCCCACAAAATAACAACATGGAGATGCATGAGTTGGTCACTGATGCCGCCCACCTCCGGGCCATTATGCGCCGCGGAATAATTCGCGCCACCGTCTGACATGCGGCGAATCATACCCGCCATGCCTTGCGCAAACATTGGTTGGAAAATCAGGTTCATGAAAATCAGCGACAGCCAGAAATGCACTTTGCCCCAGAATTCGTTCATCATGCGGCCGGTCATTTTCGGATACCAATAATAGACGCCCGCGAAGAGCGCGAAGATGGTGCCGGGCGCGACGACATAATGGAAGTGCGCGATGACGTAATATGTGTCGTGCAGGTGGAGATCGACGAAATTGAAGCCGAGCGGCAGGCCGGTCAGACCGCCGATGCCGAACATTGGCAGGAAGGCGAGCACGAAGAGCATTGGGGTTGTGAATCGTATCGATGCGCCCCAGAGCGTGATGAAA
>JBEEGR010000180.1:0-4901 GCA_041166985.1 Verrucomicrobiota bacterium
CGGAAATTCGGCGCAGGCCTACGCCGTTTTCCACGCTCCAGCGTTTGAGTGGAACCCACGTTTCCATCGGCACGTTCGCTCGCATTTGCTGGGTGGCGACTTGCGCCGGCGGGACCACCTGAGGCGGCGGCGCCAGCGCAGGAAGTTCCGCCAACTGAGTGGTTTCCTGCGGATGTTCGGATGTTTCGGCATTCCATTCTTCCGCGCCGCGCCGCGGAGTGGAGCAACCAGCCGCAAGCATCAGGAGGCAGAATAAAAATTTGCGCGGCTGGAGCACCCCGACATTTTGCGCAAGCGCGCTTTCGACTCAAGCGGTTTCGGTTCAATCCGCGAAAAACTTGCGAACTTGTCGCGCGCCACACGCCTCTCCATACTTTTCAAGAGTGAAACTACTTGTTGCCATCACCGGAGCCAGCGGCGCGCTTTACGCCCAACGGTTGCTCGATAATCTCGACGTGCAGCAGCACGAAGTCCATGTCGTGATCAGCAATTACGCCCAACAGGTCATCGCGCAGGAATTGCCCGATGGTCTGCGCCTGCCCGACGGCGTAAAACAACACAGCATCAAAAGCATGAATGCGCCCTTCGCCAGCGGCTCCAATCCGCCGGATGCCATGGTCGTGATCCCCTGCACCATGGGCACGATGGGCCGCATCGCCCATGGCTACAGCGAAGATGTTTTGCTCCGCGCCGCCGATGTCACGTTGAAAGAAAAACGAAAACTCATTCTCGTTCCCCGCGAAACGCCGCTCAGTCTGATTCACGTCAAAAACATGGAACTGCTGCTCCTCGCCGGCGCGACCATCCTTCCCGCCAATCCCATTTTTTACACCAATCCAAAAACGATTCAGGAAGTCGTGGACACCGTCGTGGCACGCGTGCTGGATCATCTCGGCGTGGCGAACCGAATCGCGCCGCGCTGGCAGGAGGAGCAGGAATAATGAAGAAACATCGAACATCGAACATCGAACCTTCAACATCCAATGATTCTGTATCGAAGGTTTTGGAGTTTAATGAAGGTAACAGGAACAACCGCAAGTTCGATCTGGAAGAACGGTTGCTGGAGTTCGCTTCGGCGATAATTGATTTGTCCGAAACCTTGCCGGCGACGCGTGCAGGTAATCATGTTGCCGGACAGATACTGCGCTCGGGCACCTCTCCATATCCCAATCATGGCGAAGCGGAGGACGCCGAATCGCGTGAGGATTTCGTTCATAAGCTCAAGATTTGTCTCAAGGAACTTCGCGAAACCCGCCGGTGGGCGCGGCTAATCAAGCGTAAAGACTGGGTGCGGGAAAATGTGGCGTTGAATTTTATACTGGGCGAGTCGGAAGAGTTGATTCGCATTTTCTTTTCCAGCGTTCAGACAGCAAAGAAAAATGCCTTAACGGAGAAGCGTTTCCCAACCAACCAACCCCGTTATCCCTCCGGCGAAGCCGGCTAACCACTGGATGTTGAGTGTTCGATGTTTTCCAAAATTAAAAATTACCTCTCCTTCGTGCGCTTCTCGCACACGATTTTCGCGCTGCCTTTTGCGTTGGCAGCCATGTGCGTTGCCGCGCGGGAGAATCGCGGCTGGCCCGGCTGGCGAACCTTCGGATTGATTCTCATTGCGATGGTCTGCGCGCGAACCTGCGCCATGGCATTCAATCGAATCGTTGACCGCAAATTCGACGCGCTGAATCCACGCACGGCGAAACGCCATCTGCCTGCTGGTCAAATCAGCCTTACCAGCGCGATTCTCTTGTGCGCGGTTTCAGCGGCGGGTTTGATCACCGCCAGTTATTTTCTGAATCGGCTTTGTTTTTATCTTTCGCCGATTGCGCTGATCGTGATTTGTTTTTATTCGCTGACGAAACGGTTCACAGATTACACACACGTTTTTCTGGGCATTGCACTCGCGCTGGTTCCGGTGGGCGCGTGGCTGGCGGTGAAAGGCGCAGATGTTTCAACTCTGGAAATTCTCCAGATGTCTCTGCTCGCCGCGTCGGTGATTTTGTGGCTGGTCGGGTTCGATATCATTTATGCGCTGCAGGATTACGAGTTTGATAAATCGCACGGACTGCACTCACTCGTCGTCGCGTGGGGTCCGAAGAACGCGCTGCAAGCCGCCTTTCTCGCGCACATGCTGATGAGCGGCCTGCTGCTGGCGTTCGGTTTGATCTGTCAATTCCGCATCGCCTACGTCGTCGGCTGGATGTTTATCGTGGGTTGCCTCGTGCTCGAACATTGGATTGCGCGCCGCCGCAGCCTGAACTGGATTAATATCGCGTTCTTCCGTCTCAATGCGATTGTCAGCGCCGTGTTTTTCTTCGTGGTGGTTGCGGAAGTGGTTTTTCAAGGCGGGTTCAAATTGCGCTAATGGGCGGTTGTTTACTTTGTTTCGGTTGCCGATTCGCCCGGCACAAACTCCCCGCTGCCCTCATTCAAATAGCGCACACCATTGACTTCGCTGATGGAGAGTGATTGAGTCCAAAGACCGTTCGCAGATTTTGCGGAAGCTTTTAACTCGCGCGTGTTCACTTTTGGATTTCCCGCTGTGGCTGAGTTCAGTGCTTCCATCAGCACACGCCCGTCCATCGTTGCAGGCGGCTTGATGCCGAGCAGATGTAGAATTGTTGGAGCCACATCCACATTGCCGGACGGTGTTTCGTTCACCAACCCTTGTCTGAAATCCGGCCCGGCGGCGATCAACGTATTGTGCAAATCAAACGGGCTTAGGCTGGCATGTGTGCCTTTCAAGTTTCCATTCGGCATAGGGCTGCTCGATCCTAATCCATCCGCGATGAGTTCACCCGGCGCGCCGTAAACATTCGTGGCGCCTATCCAACGAAATGAAAATACAATATCCGGCGCATGCCTGGAATGGATCGAGGCATCCTCCATGGCGAACGTTCCCGCACGGGCGCGCTCGGTAAAAATTACGCCCGCGAAATCCTGTTTCTGTAGATAGCTGACGAGGTTATCAATAGTTTTTTTATCGTGGTCAATTACGTACAACAATACCGACCCGCCCAAACCCACGACCAACACATCCCCTTTAGCGGGCGCGGTTTTGAAACTGCGCACAGCTTTAAACCCGGCTTTCCGGAGTCGCTCCGTCGCATCCACTTGACGTTTGATGGTTGAAAAGCCGTGATCGGAAACGACGATGATGTCCGTTGAATCGTAAACGCCTTTTTCTTTCAACGACTCAATGACCAGTGACAAGGCATTATCGGAATGGCGAAGGGCCATTAACGACTGCGGCGAACCAACGCCAGTGGCGTGTTGAGAAAAATCCGGTTCCGCCAGCCACAGCAGCGAGAATGGCGGCACCTCTTTTTTCCAAAACTCGCCGATCAACACTCGCGTTGTCCACAAATCGCGATTGGTCTTGGTTTCCGCAGCGGCAGGGAATGATCCAAATGTGTTCGTCAGATGCGAGGCAAGTCCAGCGGGCAAGGTCTGCCCTTCAAACAGAATCGAACTGGCCGATGTCGCGGAACGTTCGGCGCGATCGTGAAGGATGACCACCGGCTTGCTGCCAGTGATAGCCGTGTTCAATCCATTTTGATGCAAAATTTCCGCCAGCGTCGGGACGGCGAAAAAGTCTCCGTGCTCATCTCCTTTGCGAATGGCGCTCATCGAATCCGTAGCAACCGGTTTGGCCGGATCAATCTGTGGGCGATATTCCATGTTCGCGATGAGGCCGCTGTGTTGTGGATAAGCGCCCGTGGCCAGCGCGGTGCCGTTCACTTCGGTGGAGCTGATATAAACGGAATGATTATTTTTGAAAAAGACGCCGCGCCTGGCCAGCGCGGACAGAGTCGGCGTATTCGTCTCGTTGACGAAATCCGGCCGCATTCCATCCCAAACCACCAGGACAACATGCCTGTTCGTTTCGACCGAAAACCCGGACTCAACACCGCAAAAGCAAACCAGCAGAACCAGAAAAAGAGCACGCATAGAACTCAAAGTGTCGCTGTGTGCCGCGGAACGGGTCAACTCGAAATTCCTTTTTTGCTTTCGATAGCCGGTTCTGTTAATCGTATTTCGTGAACTTCTTTGTTCAACACAGCGAGTTGCGCGACATCTACGACAAAGTCGCCGAAGGCACACGGATTTCCGAAGCCGACGCGCTGCGGTTGTTTGAGAGCAAAGATTTGAATGCGCTCGGCGCCATCGCTGACCTCGCGCGTCAGAAAAAAGTCGGGAATCGTGCCAGCTACATCATCAATCGCTACATCAACTACTCGAACTACTGCATCCTGAGTTGCCAGTTCTGCTCGTTTGCGCGCAAGAAACGCGATGCGGATGGGTTTGAACTGACGACTGAGCAAATCGTCGAGAAGGCACGCGAGGCGTTGAAGCTCGGCATCACGGAACTGCACATTGTCGGCGGTCTGCATCCGTCGCTGCCGTTCAGTTATTACACAGACATGTTGCGCGCGTTGAAGGCGCTCAATACAGAGGTAGAGTCGTCGCGCTGCGACGACCGGACGGCGCAGCGCGCCGTCCCTACCCCGAAGTTGCATCTCAAATGTTTCACCGCGATTGAGATTTTGCACCTCGCCTGGCTCGCGAAAAAATCGGTGGAAGAAACGTTGCGCGAATTGAAAACCGCCGGACTCGATTCGCTCACCGGCGGTGGCGCGGAAATTTTCCGCAAAGAAGTCCGCTCAGCCATCGCCAAAGGCAAAGAGTCCGCCGAAGAATATCTCGATGTTCACCGCACATGGCATCGCCTCGGCGGACGCAGCACTTGCACGATGCTGTTCGGCCACGTCGAATCACTCGCTGACCGCGTGGACCACTTGCGGCAATTGCGCGCGTTGCAGGACGAGACGCACGGCTTCGTCGGTTTCGTGCCGCTGCCGTATCAGCCGGAGGACAATGACATTCCGGTGGAACATCCGCCG
>JBEEGR010000181.1:0-6441 GCA_041166985.1 Verrucomicrobiota bacterium
TGTAAATCGCCTGATTTTCCGCGATTGAAAGGCCGTTGCGATCCAGAATTTTGCCGCGCACAGCGGGAATGCGCACGGTACGGAAAGCCTGCGTTTCCTGGTGCTGCTGATAATCCCGGGCCGAGACGACCTGCACCCACCAGAGGCCCGCGATCAGAATAAGAATGCCCACCAGCACACCGGCGGTCAGCAGTCGGAGTTGCGGGTCGTTCTTTTTCAATTGGTCGAAGAACAGCATTATTTTCTTCCCCTCCGAATTTCGCGGTCGGGTCGAAAGCTGGTTTCGGTGGTGCGACGGTAATTAAAAGTGCGGTCAAAAAATCCGAACAGGTGAAACAACAAGGGAGTCATCACGCCGCCGCCCACGGACATCACGACCCATTGCCAGATGGAAAACCAGCCAAGTGTGGGTGTATGGCCGCCGGTTAACAGAAGCAAAATCGTTAAGAGCGGAGCGACCGCGCTGGCGCTGAGGCCGAGGATGAATTGCGCAAAAAGCTGATCGCGTAAAATAAGTTCGCGCTGCGAATAAATTAAAAAACCCGGCACGAACAACGGCAGCACGCTCACACCGAGCGGATTGGCCGATAAGGCATCGAAGAAAAGCCCGCCGAGCATCGCCGTCAGCGTCAACGTGGGGAGTCCCGCGGACAGGCTGGCATAGACCACGAGCGCGGGTAGCAGGTCAATTTGCGCGCCGAGCAGATAACGGATTCCGCCGAACGCCGCTTCGCCAAAGGCCGCAAGGAAAACGGTGAGCAAAATTAAAATAGAGTTAAGCGTGCTCATGGAAACAGCACCCACACTTCCTCCAGCGAACTGAGATTCGCGGCGACTTTCACGCGGGCTTCGGTGTAGAGGCCGTATTCGACGGGACGTGCGTCCACGATTTTGCCAAGCGGTATTCCTTTGGGGAAAATTCCACCCAACCCGCTCGTCGCGACGTTTTGACCTGGTTTCAGATTGGCATTTTTGGAAAGAAACCCGAGCGCGACCAAAGAATTATCCAGCGGGTCGCTGGCGCCGATGACGCCGGTGTCGCGGGTTTCTTCAACAATCGCGGCGACTTTGCAATTGCGGTCGCCGAGTAAAACAACCTGCGCGCTGGTCGGGCTGACGGAGGCGATGCGACCCACCAGGCCATCCGTCGTGAGGACAGGGAGGTTTTCACGGAGACCATCGCGCGAACCGAGGTCAATCTGGACGGTGCGCCACCAATTAGCCGGCTCGCGCAACACAACATTGGCGAGTTTGAGTTTCCACGTGGTTTTTGGCTGCCAGCCGATGAGTTGACGGAGGCGGTTGTTTTCGCGGGCGGTTTCCGTTGCTTGTGCGGCTTGGAGGCGAAGCTGTTGATTTTCACGCCGCAAAGTTTCGTTTTCTTTCAAGAGAGTGCTGCGCGGAGTGATGGCATCGCCGGCCTTGTTTGCAACCTGATGCGAGGAACTGGCCAGGCCAAAGAGCGGGAGAAATAAACTGCTGATGCCGAGCTTGAGACGTGCGGTAGTCTGGGTGGGCAGATTGAGAACAATCAGCGTCACCAGTACGACCAACCCCAGCGCTATGTAATGCGACCGTTTAAACATCAGTTTGTGGCGCGGTCTGTGACCGTCGCTGAAATGAATTTCCGGCGGTCAAAGACCGCCGTTACATTTCGCTGATGAAAGACGAACGAGGAAGAATTACTTGGAGTTGGCAGTGACGCGTTTCAGGAACTGAAGTTCCTGCAAAACCCGGCCCGTGCCTTCGGCAACGGCGCTTAACGGATCGTCGGCGATATGAACCGGCAAACCGGTTTCTTCAGCGACGAGGCGGTCAATGCCGCGCAACAGCGCGCCACCACCAGCCATGACAATCCCGCGGTCCACCAAATCGGCGGAGAGTTCCGGCGGGCAGCGTTCAAGGGTAATGCGGATAGATTCGAGTATCTGAGAGAGCGGCTCCTGCAAGGCTTCGCGAATTTCTTCCGAGCGAATGGCCAGGGTTTTCGGCAACCCTGCGCTCAAATCGCGGCCTTTGACTTCCATGGTTAATTCCTGCTCCAGCGGAAAGGCAGAACCAATACGTATCTTGATTTCTTCCGCTGTGCGTTCACCTATCATCAGGTTATAGGCACGTTTCATGTGGGCGACGATGGTCTCGTCAAATTCGTCTCCGCCCACCCGCAGGCTGCGGCTGAAGACAATACCGGCGAGGGAGATAATTGCGATTTCGCAAGTCCCGCCACCGATATCCACAATCATATTTCCCGCCGGTTCATGGACGGGTAAGCCGACGCCAATGGCCGAAGCCATCGGTTGCTCGATCAAATATACTTCGCGAGCGCCGGCATGAGTTGCGGAATCTTTGACTGCCCGTTTTTCCACTTCGGTAATGCCCGAAGGCACCGCGACGACGACGCGCGGGGCAATGAGTTTTCGATGATGGACCTTTTGAATGAAGTGGCGGAGCATGGCTTCGGTGATTTCGAAGTCCGCGATCACGCCGTCTTTCATGGGCCGAATGGCCACGATATTTCCCGGCGTGCGTCCGAGCATCCGTTTGGCTTCATCGCCAACGGCCAGGACATTTGTGGTGCCCGCCTGAATAGCGACGACCGATGGTTCGCGAAGAACAATGCCCCGATCACGTACGTAAACGAGGGAGTTGGCCGTCCCGAGGTCTATCCCAATGTCATTGGAAAACAGGCTTTTAAGTTGCGCTAACATGAATTTGCCTAACGGGCGAGAGATTAAGAGCGGGAAAAGAAAGGTCAAGATTATTAACCCGCCGCATCAGTCGTAAAATCCAAGCGCACGGTAAACAGCATTCGTCCTGAAGAAGTTGGTGCCAGCGGGAGGAATTGAACCTCCGACCAAAGGCTTATGAGTCCTCTGCTCTACCCCTGAGCTACGCTGGCCACCGGAACGATATTATTTCACGAACAAGTCGCCCGCTGTCAAACGGAATGATGTTCTCGCGTTGGATTTCTAGTTTGGAAGACTATGTCCTGGGATGCTGCATTGCGGCACTTCACCCACTGGGCCAATAGTATAATGACCACCTTGCGGACAAATAGGCCATGATCCGTTGGGTCCGTGTCCCACATACACTTGAATGTCTGCTTGGGTTGGAGTGTCGGTCGCCTTCTTGTTATTTTCCAAAGCCCATTGCTGCTTCGCAGCATCAATCTGGCGAAGATTGTTGACACAGGCATTGTGCTGGGAGGCTTGACGCGCTTTGACAAAATTGGGAATGGCAATCGCCGAAAGCAATCCAGCCGGAACAGCCACGCCCATGGCTAAAATGGCTTTGGCCGGTTGTTGATTTCCATTTCCGACGCTCAACAAACCTTCGTCCGTGTTGGCCGTGACCGAATACGCAAACGTCGCTTTGCCCGGTTGCAGAAAGGTTTTGAACAATTGCCCAACCTTGGGTTCCGCGCCGGAATTCATGGCCAAAGTTTGCCGTTGGATTTCAATCATTGTTTCGCCAAACCGCCGGCTCATGTAATACAACTGATTTCCCTGCGTGGGAATTCCCGCGCTCAACCGTTTAAATTCATCCGTGGACTTCAATCCAGGCTTCTGGCCGCCTTTTACCGCGAGCGCTTCCTGAATCACTGAGTCACTGGAGGAAATAAACAGATAACCGCCACTCGTTGCTACCGTCGGACGAAGCTGGATTGGCAGCGGCAACGGGATGGGCAGGGTGCGCATCTTTAAGTCGCCTTTGTCCACGCGAATGACGGATTGCCCGGCCTGTTGCATAGCTTTATCAAGGCGATCAAAGATGATGTCGTTTTTTACTTTCGCGACAAGCATCAGGCCCGGTTCCGGAATCTGGAGTGAGTGTCCCGCCAACGGCACCGAAATCATTTTCGATTCGTCCAGAGTCAGCGCAATTCCATATTCGCCGCCGAGCGATGCGAGCACGTCGTCCCATTTCAAGCCGGTACCCCGCTCGAAGTTTCGCACAAACATTTTTAAATATTCGTCCGCCTGCGGAATGCCCGAACGTTCGCCCTCCTTCGCGATCACTGACCAAAGCAGCGGAACGTCCGTATCCGAAAATATGGCCAGCGAAGTATTGGCCGGAAGAAAATCCAGCGAGGTGAGTTCGTGCGGTTTTTGACCGAACATCGTCCAGCCAAAACCGGCGCCTTTGCCGGGATAATGATGCAGAAAAGTTTTCGTGCGATAGAGTCCGTTTTCGCGCGCGACCGAGCTGACGCCCAGACCACTCACATCCTCAATGCCGCTCTCGCTGACCAAATTCGTGATGACATCAAAAACACGATTCACCTGGTCGCGATCATTCTGGCTGTCCGTCAGCGAACTGATGCTTTTCCGCCAGCGATCTATTTTACCGGACAAACCGTTGAGCACCTGTTCCGTGCCGAGATAAAGATAAAAATCCCCGCCGGGATCCAACTGTGAAGTGACTTCCTTAAAACTGTTTTTTTTCGCCGAGACAGGTGATTTTTCAGTTTCCTTTGCGCCGGGCGTATTGCTTTTTTTATCGCAGCTCGAAATCAATAAAACGCCTGCGCCGAGCACAGCGAGCGTGATAAAAGTGGAGAAGAGTTTTTTCATAGCCATGAGTTATTTGCCAGTCCAAGTTTCCTGAATGGCAACTCTTTTAGGCTGAAAGGTAAAGCCGAATTGTGAGAAATCTGCCAACCCGGATTTAATTTCGTCCGATTATTTTTGTGCCAGGTCAATGGAATCAAAAATACTTTCCAGGCTGTTCAACGCGGAATCTTTTTTCGGGTTCAACATCAGCCGCAGATAAGTCACCGCCTCGGGAATAGTCCGCACCGACTTCGGCATCGTCGCACCGCTGGCATTGGCGTGACCGCCGCCCTGAAATTTTTCCGCGACCTTGAGCGCCTCGCCGTTGCGGCTGCGAAAGCTGGCGATGACCAGATTGTTGGTGCGGCGAAAGAGCGTGACCAACACCGCAAAACGCGTCGCCTGTTGTTCGAGCAGTTGATGCACGATCAGGTTATTGTTCCCGATCACCGTTTCCACATAACCAACCTGCGGGCTGATTTCCGTGACGTTCAACTTGCTCCATTCAAAGCCCAGCGGATTCTCGATTCGCCGCTTCACTTCCATGACCTGCAATAACGGATGGTCAATCATCTTTTCAATCTCGCCCTTCAACAACGCGTGGAGATTCCAAAAACCGTAAATCTTCACGAGGTTGGCGTAATCGCTGGCGATCACGAAATCGGGATCCTCTTCCAGAAACAAATCCGCCACGTTGTTTAAATGAACGAGCCGGTCGAGGGCGGGTGAACCCAGTCCATATTCCTGGCAAAGTTCGTAACAGAGCAACCCGGCCGATTTGCCGAGATCATGAACCAGCGTGGCACTTTTCGGCGCGGTCTCGGTGGCGTGATGATCTACGACCACCCAGCTTGGTTTGTCCATCCGCTGCTCGAAAGCGAAGTCCGTGACCCATGCCGATTTCTCGCGCAATTCGCGCTGCTTCCAGAAATTGTAGTGATATGCCTCCAACCGCGCTTCGCCGCCGAATATTTTTTTCGAAAGCCGTTGCAGGAGGACGCCGGCAACCAATCCATCCAGATCGCTTTCGTGCGTTAAAATTATTTCCGGACGCGGCAGGTTATGAGTCATCGTGAAGACATTAGCCCACATTGAACGCCGTTGTCAGCGATGAATTTCGAATGGGAAGACAAAAGGGGATTACAGACTCGCGGCGGCCACTGTTGCGGCGGGTCGCACTTCGTTTAACAGAACCCAACCCATGCCGAGGTGTCCCACGGCCAGTTTGAATTTTTCAAAATCAATCGGCTTGTGCATGTAACTGATGGCGCCCAGCGCGTTCACCTGATTGTGGAGCCGTTCTTCCAGGCAACTGGTGATGACCATGACTGGCAAATCCTTCGTATGTGCGTCGGCGCGGATGTGTTCCAGGACTTCAATGCCGTTGATTTTGGGAAGCTTCAAGTCCAACAATACGAGCGCGGGCAAAGTGTTGTTCTCGGGATCAATCGGGTCGCGGGTCGTGAATAAAAATTTAAGCGCTTCCTCGCCATCCCGGGCTACAACCACTTGGTTCATGATGTTGCATTTCCGCAGTGCAATGAGCGTCAATTCTTCGTCATCACGATTATCTTCGACCAGCAGAATGGTTTTGCGTGTCAACGTTCGGTCTTCGATGGGTAAGTTAATTTTTGCGGTCATAGCGCTTACAACCTAGAGCACCTCGCCAATGCGAAACAACCCGGCGTTCACCCCATATTGTTCGGGGCGGATTTGCCGGGCAAACGAGCAGTATTACTCATCCGACTCCTTCCCAAAAAAATTAATTTTCTTTGAAATCCGCCGCCAACCCCGCCAACATGCGCGTTCACTTTGACCAGTTGGAGTCCAGGCTTTAGCTTGTCCGGCTGCAAAATGAACGGGAACAAGCTGAAGCTTGGACTCCAAC